>NZ_JBBMEI010000082.1:0-13337 GCF_040096655.1 Blautia intestinihominis
TGCACCCATGCTGGCATTTCCGGCATAATTCGTTGTAAGTGACACGCCCCCGGTCATTGAGGTAAAAGGAAAGCTCATGCTTCCTCTTTTTGCTCATTCTCGGCATATTGCGCTTCCTCCCGTTTTAGTGTATGGTTTCGGGGCGATTTTCGGTAAAATTACAGCCATAGAGCCGCTTAAAATCTCCCGAAGTATCAGCGATAGGGTAGACTGTCCCCCTATCAGATTGTCGTGTTTCGGTATCATTTCGGTGTCAGTTCGCCAGTTCTCCCCGGTGTCGTTCCTCCCCTGAATCTCACAGCGGCGTATCGCTCCCTTTGGTACGCTCGTTTTGGTCAGGGTTCCTCCACATCCCTGCCAAAATTCATGGCGCTACATCGCCGGGGAAGCATATCCCACACAGGCTGGTCATTCGATTGGAATAATCCATCGATGAACTACCTGTATCATAGAACATTTTTGTGCCCTGTGCCGTATGTCCACAAAGTAGGAATTAAGGGTAAAAATCAGAAATTTCCACGATTGCGGAATTGATATGGTATAATCAATTCAACGGTTATAAATGTCGTCAGAAAGGGGGAACTGCTTCAATGAACGGAGCTACTACAATACAGGAACGGCTAAAAGATTTACGATTAAACAAAGGATTAAAACTGGAAGAACTGGCAGAGCAAACGGGTATCTCAAAATCGGCTCTTGGCAGTTATGAAAAAGATGACTATAAGGAAATCAATCATGGCAACCTTATCCTGCTGGCAGATTTTTATGGGGTGTCCCTCGATTATCTCTTTTGCCGGACAGAGAACCGGGCAGAGATCAACACGCCATTAAGGGAGCTGCATTTGAGTGATGAGATGGTAGCACTTCTGAAAAGCGGTCGGATTAACAACCGTCTGCTCTGCGAACTTGCCACCCATAAGGACTTTATTAAGTTTCTTGCGGACATTGAGATTTATGTGGATGGGATTGCCACCATGCAGATTCAAAACCTCAACGCCCTTGTCGATACCGTCCGGCATGAAATCATTGAACGGTATCGCCCCGGCGAAGATGACCCGCATTTGAAGGTACTGCAAGCCGCCCATATCAGTGATGATGAGTATTTCAGTCACATGGTTCTGGATGACCTCAACCTGATTATCCGGGATATTCGGGAAGCCCATAAAAAGGACAGTGAGAGTGCACCCCAGACCACTGTTGCCAATGAACTGAAAGAAAATCTGGAAGCGGTCGAAAATTTCAAGGGCAGCCGAGATGAAAAGCTGGTTGTCCTTTACTGCAAGCAGCTCGGTATCAACTATAAAAATCTGTCAGACGAAGAATTTCGCTGGCTGATTCGGATTTTCAAAAAATCAAAGAAAATGGGAACGCCTATCAGCCAAAGGAAAAAACGGTAACAAAAAACCGCTGTTGCATGGTTGTGTTGGCTTCCATGTAGCAGCGGTTTGTGCTGTGGTTATTCAGTTGAATTTTTAGAACGACAAACTGGAAGTTGTCACCATGTTCATCACTTATTTATACACGTTTGTAAATAATGGGATCATCGTATCCAAAAGTCCGCTTTCCGTTAACTTCTATAATTTCAGATACTTCCAAACAACTATTAGAAAACTTTTCCCAAAGCTTAAATGTCATTACTGGTGAAAACTGACTTGTGCTGCCTCCCTCCCAGATGCCATCATTTTCATGATAAAGTGCCGGAGTAAACTTTTTAGATTTTTTCAGTTCACTATAATCAACATTTTTCATAGAATCATATGAGAATGTATTTTTGTCTTCTCCTTCCGGAATCTCATAGGAGGAAAGTAAAATTCCATCTTCATTTTCTGTAATAAGGAAAAGGTGCGGTGATGCATGACGGTTACCATTGGTCTCATAGTAACTTTCTTCAACAACAAATTTTCCATTGAAATCTTGAGGAATATTATTTATTTTGTCATTGCAGACTGTATTTACATGCTTAGCATAAGGATATATTTTTCCTGTTGCCTGCATCATATTAAACTGCTCTTTGTTATCAAAATGTCCCGTCATCATACCAATAAAATTATCGAGTTTCATCATTTTATTTTACCTCCATAAATTCTAATTTGTCATAATCATTCTACCATACCGTTATGCATAAATCATCTCATGCAAAATAATTTCTTCTGCCCGGTTATGGATGTTATTGCAACGCTGCACCCATCCCATTTGACAGGTACGCTTTAATTCCTCTGTCACGCCCTCGGCAGCTTTCAGCTGTTCCATGATAGTGTCTAACCGTTCCTGCGCCTGTTCGTTCAGGTCTGCAAGATATGTCCACAATTCTCCGGTCAGTATCAATGTATTCAATCTGGATGGGTGGACTTCTCTTAAATATTCCCGGTGCATCCGTCCGTACTTTCCAATAGGGCGGTGTTCTTCCGGCAGTTTCAGGTTCGGGATGTAGTAATCTCCGACAAGGATATAATCAATTCCGTTTTCTGTTATTCTTGGTTTCAATTCGCTCATATTTTTAATCTCCTCATTCTGGTTTGTTTTTTGCAAGTCTGACTCTCCAGAAATATTGGTAAATCTTTGGTAAATTTGAGATCGAAACACAAGAACAGCTATTTATAGAAGTATTTAAGACGATTTGAGACTTTTTATTCTGAACAGTAAATCCTGCCGTGGCAAACGAATAAAACTCTTATCATCACTATCCCCTCTCTTCTGAGCACTTATTTCTCCAGTGCTTTTCCTAACATCTCAAACTCTTTCATCGCCTCAATATCTTTCGCCAGTTCATCTTTGCCATTTGCGGAGTATGGTTTGTAAAACAGAACATCCCATGCCAGATAGTCTGCTATGCAGTCAAACTGGCTCTTGATCAGATCATACTGTTTATCCCCTGCCGGAGCACCGCCAATAACAATGATACCGACTTTTTTCTCTTTCATCTGCATGCCACGGCAATAGCATTTGTCGATAACCTGTTTGATCTGTGCTGTGATTCCCCACCAGTAAACCGGTGTTGCAAAAAGGATCATATCTGCTGCTGCGACCTTGTCGATGGTCGGGTTTGTGTCGTCTTTGTCCACACAGCCCTTATGACATTGACAGGCGCCGCAGCCTTTGCATGGAGCGATATTCAGTTTGTCCGGATTAATGACTTCAATCTCATTTCCTTCAGATGCCCCTTTGATAAAAGAATTAATTGCTGTTAAAGTATTTCCTTTTCTTGCACTTCCATTGATGATTGCGATCTTCATATTTTTTCCTCTTTTCTGATTTTATAAAATTCGTTCCGGCCTGAACTTCAGATAATCTGATGAAACGAGCCGATACATGATTCCGTTTACTTCTCCTTTGAAGCTGTCATCGTATCTTTCCCTGCCATGGCAATGAGAATAGATCACCTGCGCTACGCCGTATTCTTCTGCCATCTGCGTAAATGGACTTTCCTGCTCTCCGATGGTTGTCGGGGGATAATGCAAAAACATGATAAACTTAGAATATCCGTCTGCTTTTGCTTTGTCAAACGATATCCTCAGCCGCTCCCCCTCCCGCTCCCTGATCTTCAGGAAATGTTCTATTGAATCTTTTCCCTCATAACAATATCCCTTGGTTCCGACCAGCGCATAATCTCCGTAATTGTAATAATTATTCTGAAGAAACTGAAGCCGGCCCTCAAAGCTGTCATTTAATCTGGCAGTTTTCTTTGCGTCCCAGAACATGTCATGATTTCCACGGAGCAGGATCTTCCGCCCGGGAAGTTCCTCAATAAATTTAAGGTCCGTTTCGCACTCTTCAAGATTTCTCCCCCAGCTATGGTCTCCTGTGATCACGATCGTATCTGTATCCTTCACACATTTTGTGACATACTTCTGGATCTTCTTTTCATGATTCTTCCATATCGGATCAAAGACTTCCATCGGCTTATCCACCGAAAATGCCAGATGAAAATCCCCCATCGCCCACAATGCCATATCCTATTTCCACCCTTTCCATATATCCGGCTGATATCCAAGCGTTGACTGTTTTCCATTTCGAACTACAGGTGTCCTGATCACCTGCGGATTCTCTAGTATCTTTGCCAGCTTGTCCTCATCCGCAATATATTTAATCAGCGCAAGCGTATCCTTATCCTTGCCTTCCCAGTTGATCATATTTTCCAAACCACCATTTGCCTGTGCAACCGATGTAACTTCACCCTTGCTCATACCTTTTTCTTTCATGTCAACAAATTGATATTTGATGCCGCGCTCCTTGAAAAAGCGCTCTGCTTTTCTGGTATCGCTACATTTTTTGGTTCCAAATATCTGTATGTTCATAAAATTTTCATTCCTTTCTTTTCCATTACTGTAACGTATATTCATTATTTTTTCTGTATTTCAAACTAATCAACTCTAGTGTGCTGCGATCCATCTGAACTCTTTATTCAGATCCAATGTTTTCACACCAATCTTATTCCCACCCATCATGTAACTTCCGTCCGGCGAAATTGTCTCGTCTGTTCTGGCATATAACAGTAGTCCTAAAACTTTCCCGCTGCCTGTCACATCCAGATTCTTTACATAGGTAAAAATCTGATACAGATTTTCAGAATGCAGTATCGCTTTATCATAATGATCTCTCAGGATTTTTTCATAATACTTGGTATCTATGATCAACACCTGATCTCTGTATTTCAGAAGAGTATCCGTCTGCATTACCGGAAGAAAACGGACCATACTTTCCTCTGTCCCCTCAGACAGATTCCACTTCACCTGCGCAGATCGGATTTCTGCCAAATACGAATGATGCTTCTATAACTGTAATCCCTTCTATCTCAATATTCAGAGAAATCATCATTGATAAAAATAATCATAGCATGGAAGCTTTTTACAGTAAAGCTATTCACAAAAAACTTCTTTCCCTCCACCGCCTGATATGTTACACTGAATTCTGATTTTACAAATAAAAAGGTATCATCCTCATCGGGATCTGCCTTCACACAGGGAGGAAAAATTGTATTATTTATTACTATCTATCACTTTCAGTGCATTCGTATCAATTACAATGCGTCTTTCAGACAAGCACATCCGAAACAATATGACCATGTTTCTCTCAAATTATGCTGTCTGTATCTTATTAGCCATATTATTTGGCTTACGTGTCAACACATCCGCATTTTCAGAAGGAGTGATTTTTCCAATAGGCATGGGACTCATCAGCGGAATTATGTACCTTGTCAATTTTATTCTGCTTCAGGTCAATATAAACCGAAACGGCATTGTATTATCAACAACATTTATGAAACTTGGCGTTATCGTACCAACCATTATGGCTGTTGTAGTTTTTCATGAAACCCTGACCCTTACCTCCATTGCCGGTATCTGTCTTGCACTGATCTCCGTCGTTATCATTAATCAGAATCCGAACGAAGTCAAAAATCAAAATGTTTCTTACCAGTTTTCTTTGTTATTGATTCTGTTAGCAGCCGGAGGTTTCACGGATTCTCTTGCAAACATCTACGACAAATGTGGTTCTGCATCCCTGAAGGATCTGTACCTGCTTTGTACATTTCTCTTCGCATTCCTGTGCAGCCTGATTATAAAGACTTACAAGAAGCAGCGTTTTACTTTCGCTGATCTCGGATGGGGAGCACTTATCGGTATACCAAATTATTTTTCCGCCAGATTTCTGCTACTGTCACTTTCACAAATGCCGGCAACCATCGTATATCCTGTATATAACATCGGTACCATTGTGTTTGTTACTATTACAGGTATGATCTTTTTTAAGGAACGTTTATCACTTAACAAATGGATCGCAATGGGAATCATTTTTCTGGCACTTTTCCTGCTTAGCATTTAACCAGCATCAGTGCCTCGATATGTAATACAGAAAAAAATATCCGATACAGAACGCTTATGTTTCTATACCGGATATTTTTTATTTCTTCTCTATAAATTGTCTTACAAACTCATCATAGCCACAAGGTCTTCCCCAGAAAAATCCCTGTCCGAAATCTGGTTCAAGCTTCTGGATCTTTGCCCATTCTTCCTGGTTTTCAACACCTTCAATACAAATCTTCAAGCCAAGATTATGGATCATCCTGCAGAACTGTTTCAGCAGATAATACTCTTTTTCATCTGCCACAGCACTCGATGTAAAAGAACGGTCAATTTTGATGATCTCCGGATCAAGTTCACTGAGATAATGGAAATTAGAATAGCCGGTTCCAAAATCATCCAGTGCCAGTTTAATTCCCATACGCTTTAATTCCTTTAGGAAATGCTGCGTATTAATATCTCCCTCCAGCAGATCACTTTCCGTCAGTTCAATATTCATTGCTTCCGGTGAAAGTCCTGCTTTTTCCATCTCGTCTGCAATATCTATGATCACATCTGACTTTGATACCTGTACCTGGGAAATATTTATATTGACTTTAAATCCAGGAATCACTTTTCTGATCTGACTACATTTTTCCATTGCTTCTTTCATCATCCAGCGTCCTACCGGAATGATCAGGCCTGTCTCCTCCAAAATTGGAATAAATTCTACTGGAGATACCATTCCAAACTTTGAAGAAGAAAAACGCATCAATGATTCAGCTCCACTGAGCCTGCCACTTTTAGCTTCGATCACTGGCTGGTAAAATGCCACAAATCCCTGGAATCCATTTCTTGTCGCCTCTCTGAGTTCCTGTGTAATTTCTCCTTTTCGAATAAACCGACTATAGTCTTTTTCATCAAATATATAACAACGATTTCTTCCGCGCTTCTTTGCCTCATTCAATGAAAAATCTGTCAGCTTCATAACTTTTGAATATTCAATATTCTCAGAACTGTGCAGAGCCAGACTTCCTCCTGAAATTGTATACATTACCTCAAAATCATTTTCTTCAACAAACTGATCGATGGACTCCCTGATCTTTATAAAAAGTTTTCCTGCCTCTTTTGTATCATCCGAGGAAACATCCAGAATTAAAAATTCATCTGCCATCAGTTTATATACTCTTTGTTTTTCTGACATACACGAAGAAATACATGCCGCTGTTTCTCTCAGTATAAAGTCTCCATATTCCATACTGAATTTCTCATTAATTTCTTTAAAATGATCAATTCCAACACGCAACAGATATCCCTTCTTCCAGGTCGGAACCGGATTACTTATGTATTCACGGAAACCAGTTTCACCCAAAAACCCGCTGACATTGTCCGCTTTTTGTTTTCCACCAATCTCATTGATGCAGCCAATCATATAAAGAGGCTTCATTTTGGCATCGCGTATCAAATGTCCCTTGCATTTGATCCAGACAGGCCTTTTTTTCAGATCCATCCAGCGATACTCCATATTGTGAGTACAGCGCTCTGTACTTAGCAGATCATCAAATTCTGCTTTCAACTTTGCATAATCAGGCCCATAGACAAAATCTCTGTGATACTCCATTACCTTGTGAAAAGCATTTTTCGGAATACAGAATCGCTCCAGTGCCTGTGGCGCAATATAATAATAATCTGTCCTGAAATCTATAACATACGGATAATTATCGGTGGTAGGACTGATAAGATCAATCATACTGCAAAGCTCATCCAACGGCATATCCTGATATTTTTTCTCGTGGAGGATCACTTCATCAATAATATCTTCTGCAGGATGTTTTTCCATATAGGAAAATGTATTTTCCGTCCCCGTTGTCTTTGCAACTTTTTTCCTGCGTTTCTGGCGATACAGCATCGTATCACTTCGTCTTACTATGTCCTTAAAATCAATATCTGTATTCGGAATATAATATGCATATCCTGTTGAAATACTCAACTGATAACTAAGATCACGTGACGTTTCTTTCAGAGTCCGTTCCAGTACATTTATGCAGCCAGGAATCTGTTCCTTTTCCTCACTATGATACACATATGCAAACTCATCACCGCCAATACGAAAACAGTTTTTTTCATTTTTGAACGCACGCCGGATACACTGGTAGCAAAGCTTCAGTGCTTCGTCTCCCTTTTCATGTCCGAAATTGTCATTGATCTCTTTCAGATTATCTACATCAAGTAATACAACACCTGTCGTCCGCAGCTCAATTTCCTGCTCATCCAGATATTTGATCATGTTTTCGTAGGCATTTCTGTTCATCGCTTCCGTCAGCATATCCATATTTGCCATCTTCTGCAGATATACAATTTTCTGTTTCTGAACATACTGGTCATAATATCTGTATACCTGTATCCAGATCAGCGAAACAATAAATCCCATGGTTCCAAGCGGAAGGAATATGGACGTAGTTTCAAAATTTCTGATATAATACAAAGCAAGTTCTGCCGCACCAGATACCATTATGATATACAATGGATACTTAAACTCCCGTGCTGCTTCATTTTCTATTTTTTCTGCCTCATAATGAATCAGCATCAATGTATAGACAACTGTAACCAGCATTAATATATGCGTCATCGGAAGCATAAGGAAAATATCTATGATTCCTGCACACTGAAGTATGACCTGTACTGCCATATTCAGCAGGAACAAAATTGCCAGGTATAACGCGCCTTTACGATACTTGCTTTTGCAGATATCATATAAAAGAAAAGTAAATGGCACCGGAAATAGCAAAAAGGAAAAAAGATCCACAAAATAAAGAGTTCTTCCATCCGGGATCAGAAACTGCATAAATCCACACTGCTGCAATGACCATATCGCAATCAGCAAAGAAAAGATTCCAAGATTCAATAAAATCTCATTTTTGCCCACTGATTTTGCTCTGTTCTTTTTTCTCATACTCGAAAAGTACAAAATCAGACTGACTGTCCCAGAAAACAAAATCCCACAGCTGATAAGCAATATCCCGAAACTGTCTTTCAGAATTCTCAGGACACAATCGCCCCTCGTTCCAAAAGAAAGTGAAAACTCATTTCCATAGTATTTCGAATATACCGGAAGTATCCGTACCTCCAGTTTTTTCCCTGCACTATTCTCTGGAAGATCTACAATATGCCAGCAGGAACCCGGTGATTTCAGAAATTTAGGTGCATTTTCATCTCTGCCATACTGGTAAATTTCTTCACCGTCAAGAAGAACCTCCACAGCTGTATGCGTGGTTTTAAACAAAAGCGACCGTTGTCCATTAAACTCCTCCGGCAAAACCATGTTCTCTGTCTTGATCTCGCCCTCCACTTCCTGCGTTGCTTCAAATGTCACAGTACCGTCAAAAGACAACTTCTCTCTCGATGTACTCTGATTATATATCCATGTGGAAAAAACAATGGCAAACAATCCGAAAGTAACCAATGCAATCCATAGTCTTTTTTGTATTTTCATATTTCCCCTCATCCATAAATTTAATAAACAAGTGTAACTTTTTTAGTATACACCTTATCTGCTTATCTGACCAGAGATTACGGGGATTTTGTTCATTTTCTCTACTGTGACTCTTCCCAATACTCCTCTGCATCCTGAACATCTTCAAATTCGTCCATATGATCAAAATAAAACTCCTCTGGATCATCATAATCTTGTACATCATACATGTCCTTGGCATTAGATAATTATTCATATCCAATGCCATTACTCTATTTATTTCTTGTAAATCTTTACTTACTTTAATATCATCTTTATTTTCCTTTAACTCAACTATCCTAAGTAATTCAGGCTCAATTATTGTTTATTCGTAACTGTTCAGTACCCTCACAGTTACGAGTCAAAATGCATTCCAAATCACCTTCGGTGATGGCATTTTGCCTTGTATGTCTCGGGATTTTGGCAAAAACATGCCAAAACACCTCGCGGGATACTACCTACTGAATAGTTACGTTTATTCATTTCTTCAATATCCTAAAAAGCGCTTGCAATACCAACAATTTTATTATACAGTATTATTGTTATTATATTTTGTTAGAACTCAGTATTTTAGGCTTTCTGAGTCTTGGAGTCACAGCGGAGATAATCACTCTATTTTTAATGATAATACAAATTGTTATCGCTTTAAAGGGAGAGATGCCTATGTGTTCAAACAATAAATTGGTGGTATACGGCGCGTACGGGGTGGTCAATTTATCTATTCTCCTTAAAATACTGGTTCAAGCGCGCTTAGGAGGTTCAAATCCTCCCCGTCCCGATTATTACAGGTTGCCTTTTGCAACCTTTTTTTATGTCAAAAGACACCAACCTCTCAGTCAGTGTCTCAATCTCTAATCTCAATTATTCAATTTCCTCACATCACCATCTCAAACAATCCCACCATCACCGGCATAGTCGCGATCGACAGCAGTGTCGTTAATACATACAGCGAACTGGAATACGCCGCGTCTTTATCATAGAGCTGTGCCATGGAAGTGACGGTTGCGCAGGCGGGTGTTATGGAGGCGAGGTAGACAGTCAGAAGAATCTGTTTAGAATCCTGTATGCTGGCGAATGTCTGGATTACTTTCATCAATCCCAAAACAAACACCGGGTAAATGAACAGGCGCAGTGCGGCGGAAAGGTAGCTTCTTTTTCTGGTGAATACAGTTTTCAGTGGGACTTCTGCGATGACCATTCCTGCCAGAAGCATGCCGAGTGGACCGATCATGTTGTTCATCATGTTCAGGACGTCCTGGGCTCCGGAGGGGAGCTGGATTCGGAAGATGAACAGTACTACTCCGACTATGATGGAGATGATGTTTACGTTCAGAAGTACTTTTTTCCACTCGAGTTTATCTTCTTCGCAGAGCATATTTTTGCAGTGAGTCCAGATCAGGATGAGCTGGATGGCAATGTAGGCACTGGAGTAGATGACGTATTCCTGACCAAGTAATTCCTGTACCAGCGGGATTACGAGGATTCCTGCGTTTGAATAGATGATCGTTGCGCGTTCGATCACGTCTAAATGGAGTGGTTTTTTCAGGATTGCGGTGAGGAGTAGAAACAGGATATGTACTGCAACTGCTGCCGCGCATGCCAGAAGCAGGCCTTTCTGAATATCGGGTGTGTATTCTACCTGAAAGGCATTCAGAATCACGCACGGGATGACCAGATAAACCATGATCACGGACACGCTTTTGCTCTCCGATGACTTCATAAGTCCGGCTTTTACAACTGTATATCCCATAAACATGATCACAAAAAGCTTTATGATTTCTTCCATTAATAATAAACTGATCTGCATTTTTTACACCTGCTTCTCTCTCAACAATCTCCGTACCACTTCAAACCCGCCACTCGGCACGCAAAATTTGTCTCTGCATTTCTGGCATTCTTTGTAGGTGTCTTCGAGGTCGAACCATTCTACAGATTCTACTTCTTCTTTCTGTAAAACAAGGTCATTGATGTCTACCGGCTGGCTGTAGATGTAGACGAAGGCTAGTTCTTCGTCGCGGAACAGTTTGCCGTGGAATTCTTTGGCGAAGGAGATGGGGAAGGTTCCGGCGAATTGGAGCTGGACTGGAGTGCCCTGGATGCCGAGTTCTTCGTGGAGTTCGCGGAGTGCGGATTCCAGGGGCTCATCTCCGGCTTGGATGTGACCTGCGGAGGAGGTGTCGAATTTGCCGGGGAAGGAGTCTTTGTTCTTGGAGCGTTTCTGGAGTAAAACTTCGGTTCTTCCATCTTTTTGGCGGATGATCCAGATGTGAGCGGTTCGGTGAGGGATGCCGTCTGTGTGTGCTTTCTCGCGGGTTACTGTCTTGCCTGTGGGATTTCCTTTTTCGTCTATGATGTCAAATATTTCCATTGTCGTCTGTGCCTTTCTTCGCTTGTCTGCCGCGTTTTGTTTCGAGTTCATTCTGCATCTGTGCGCGGGCTTTTCGCGCGATGCCGGAGTTGCTGTTCATGATGCTCGCGCGGGTGATCTTGTCGTTGCCGTATTTCTGCCGGATCGTATCGAGTGCCGCGTCCAGTTTCCGGTGGCGTTCTTTGTTTTCGGTGTTTTCAAATAAGGATAACTGTTCGTATTCGTCGTCGGAAAGGTTCGTGAGTGCTACTCCAATCAGCCGGAGGGGTTCGCCTTTCCAGAATTCGCGGAAGAGTTTTTTGGCCTGTTTGTATATCTCGTCTGTCACATCTGTTGCATTCTGGAAGGTTGCCTGGTGGGATTTCTTTTTGAAGTCCAGGGTACGGAATGTGACAGCTACGGACAGGCATTTTTTCTGCTGCCTGCGCATTCTTGTGGCTACTATATCGCACTGTTCCAGAAGGATCGGGAAGACCTGTTCCAGCGAGATAATATCTTCATTAAAGGTGGTTTCTGCGCTGAATCCTTTTGCTTCGTCTGCCTGTTCTTTGACCGAAGAATCATCGTTTCCGAGGGCATACTGGTGGAGCTGGTGTCCGTTTTTGCTGCCCAATAATGCCTGGATATCAGTCTCTTTTGCACGGGCAAGATCACCGATTGTATGGATGCCGATTTCGTTCAGTTTCTTCTCAGATGCTTTCCCAAGAAAGAGCAGGTTTCGGATGGGAAGCGGCCACATTTTTGTCTCGATCTCATCTGGAAAAAGGGTGTGGACTTTGTCTGGTTTTTCAAAATCGGATGCCATCTTTGCCAGCAGTTTGTTGGTAGATACGCCTACATTTACGGTGAATCCCAGTTCTCTGTGTATCCTGTCTTTGATCTCATGGGCGGCTGCGATCGGGTCCGGATAAAGCAGGGACATTCCTGTCATATCGAGAAAAACTTCATCGATGGAAAAGGATTCCATAATCGGTGTATACGAAGCGCAGATTTCTTTGAACGCTCTGGAGCATTTCACATAAAGATCAAAATCGCTCTGTACGATCACGAGCTCCGGGCATTTCCGAAGTGCCATTGCCATCGGTTCTCCTGTCTGGATTCCGTATTTTTTTGCCGGAATGGATTTGGCTACTACGATTCCGGTACGCTTCTTCGGATCACCGCCAATGCATGCCGGAATGTCCCGAAGATCCGGCAGTCCCTGGTCTATCCTTCGCACGGATTCCCAGGAAAGAAACGCGCTGTTTACATCTATATGAAAAATCAAACGGTCCATACTTATCCCTTCCTTTCGCTGTAGTTTCATCTCTTACATATGTTCGAAGTAGGTTGCCACGTCCAGATATGCCTCTATCAGTTCTTTCAGTGTCATTTTGCCCTCTACAAAAATCACTAATACCAATCTTTTCTTATTATATCATGCTCTGTCGGGCGCATCCTACAAAATTTTACATTTTTTTGTATCCAAGCAGTTGCTTTTACAATGGAAGCTCCAAAAAACTGTCGTTTATCTACTTTACAAACACGCAAATTTTTTATAAAAAAATAGAAAAAAGGGAGTTTTATTGGACTGAATAAAGAGTATAATAGAAAGTGCAAGAACAAATAGGACTTGCTCATATCAGTATAAAATAGAAAGGTTAAGAAGCAGATATGAAGATTACATCCAGCTATGGCGTAG
>NZ_JBBMEI010000083.1:0-13315 GCF_040096655.1 Blautia intestinihominis
ACAGGGCAAAATGCCATCACCGAAGGTGATTTGGAATGCATTTTGACCAAGTTACTGTGAACGGAGTGAACAGTAACATATATGTAAAACACAGCGAAGTGTTAAAATAAGAAATTATTGACAGTGTTTTTTTTACATGTTATGATAAAGTCGATTTTGAGAGACGAAGATGCAGAGTAACAGACAGAGTCTTTTCAAAGCAATTGTTTTGGATCACCCATCAGGGTTAAGGCCATACGGACAGCCGGGTCCACTGCCGATTATGGTAACTTTGGTTGCCTTATTGATTGAGTTAGAAGCTCAAATTTTATAAGTAGGTTCCTTTGATAACCGAGATGCGCCCAAAGCGCAGACTTGTGAAACGATCAATAAGAGTAGTAAAAGTATGATTGCTATATAGACTCTGACACGCATGCGAATACAGATCAGACGCAGGTTTGTGGCTTAGTGCCCTAATCTGCGTTTTTTTATTTTGCTTAGTTTGTGGAATGTGGTTTGAGGGTTGAGACAAAGGAAACTGGAAATGGAGGAATGATGAAAGGAAGTCGTTTTAAATTGAACCAGAATCATGCACCGATACATGAAGCTCTGGAGACTTTCCGACGAATGCGAGTTGTACCCTTTGATGTTCCCGGTCATAAGCGGGGAAGAGGCAATCCGGAACTGACAGAATTTCTGGGACAAAAATGTGTAGGGGTGGATGTCAACAGCATGAAACCGCTGGATAATCTCTGTCATCCTGTATCTGTAATCCGGGAAGCAGAAGAACTGGCAGCAGATGCATTTGGAGCAGCACATGCTTTTCTGATGGTGGGAGGCACGACCAGTTCCGTTCAGACCATGGTCCTGACTGCCTGCAAACGCGGAGATGAGATCATACTGCCCCGTAACGTTCACAGGAGTGTTTTGAATGCACTTGTCTTGTGTGGCGCGATTCCTGTTTATGTAAACCCAGAGGTGGATCAGAGACTTGGAATTTCACTTGGAATGCGCAGGGAGCAGGTAGAAAAAGCAATAAAGGAACATCCGAAGGCAGTTGCGGTTCTGGTAAATAATCCGACGTATTATGGAATATGCAGTGATCTGCGTGCGATTGTCAAGATGGCACATGATGCAGGAATGCTGTGTCTGGCGGATGAGGCTCATGGAACGCATTTTTACTTTGGCGGAGGTCTTCCGGTTTCGGCTATGGCAGCAGGTGCAGATATGGCATCGGTATCTATGCATAAGAGTGGTGGAAGTCTTACACAGTCGAGTCTTCTTCTTACAGGTCCGAACGTCCACGCAGGATACGTGCGCCAGATCATTAATCTGACACAGACGACCTCTGGAAGTTATCTTCTGATGTCAAGTCTTGACATTTCAAGAAGAAATCTTGCACAGCGTGGCCGTCAGATTTTTCACCAGGTAGCAGATATGGCAGAATATGCCAGAGAGGAAATCAATGCGATCGGTGGTTATTATGCATTTGGAAAAGAACTGGTAAATGGAAATTCTGTTTTTGACTTTGATATTACGAAATTAAGTGTACATACACTGGATATTGGACTTGCAGGAATCGAAGTTTATGATATTCTGCGGGATGAATATGATATTCAGATAGAATTTGGTGACATTGGAAACATTCTTGCGTATCTTTCCATCGGAGACCGTGCACAGGAAATAGAACGACTGGTAAGTGCGCTTGCGGAAATCCGCAGACGTTTTCAGACAGATGGATCAGGACTTCTCAGTCAGGAGTATATTGATCCACAGGTAGTGACAAGTCCACAGGAAGCTTTTTATGCAGATAAATGCAGTCTGCCGCTTCGAGAAACGGAGGGAAAGGTCTGCAGTGAATTTGTGATGTGTTATCCGCCGGGAATTCCGATTCTTGCACCCGGAGAACGGATCACAGCAGAGATTCTGGATTATATTGAATATGCAAAAGCAAAGGGCTGCAATATGACAGGCCCCGAAGATCCGGATATTTTGAGATTAAATGTACTGGCAGGGAGGGAATGACAATGGAAATGTGGTTTTCAGAATTTCATACACCGGATGTCAAGCACAGTATCCGGGTAAATCGTCAGCTCTATTCGAAGCAGAGCGACTATCAGAGAATTGATATCTTTGAGACACCAGAATTTGGACGTGTGCTGACTCTGGATGGAAATGTAATGCTGACAGAGCGTGATGAATTTATCTATGATGAGATGATCACGCACGTGCCGATGGCAATACATAAGGAAGCAAGGGATATTCTTGTGATTGGTGCCGGAGATGGCGGCGTTGTCCGTGAACTGACCAGATATGACAGAGTACGGCATATTGATCTGGTAGAAATGGATCCGATGGTTGTGGAAGCCTGTCGCGCATATCTTCCGGGAAATGCCTGCAGACTGGATGACAGAAGAGTACATCTTCATTATGAAAACGCACTGAGATTTATCCGTCGGTGTGAAGCAAAATATGACCTCATCATTGTAGATTCTTCTGATCCGTTTGGTCCTTCGGAAGGGCTGTTTACCCGTGAATTCTATGGAAACTGTTACAACGCACTGAAGGATGACGGGATTATGGTAAACCAGCAGGGAAGCCCGTTCTATGCGGAAGATGCACATGCCATGCAGCGTAGCCATAAGAGAATTGCCAGCACTTTTCAGATCAGCCGTGTTTATCAGGCACACATTCCGACATTTGCTGCAGGTTACTGGCTGTTTGGATTTGCAAGTAAAAAATATCATCCGGTTGATGATCTTGACCCGGAAGCATGGAATGCGTTAAATCTTCGCACACGTTACTATACAACCAGACTCCATAAAGGAGCATTTTATCTTCCGGCTTTTCTGGAAGATATGCTGAAAGAAGTGGAGGATTAATTTATGATGTTGCCTAATATAGAAACTTTTATTGGCTGTGAAAGCAGTTTTGAGGAGGCATCTATTGTTCTTTACGGTGCACCCTTTGATTCTACAACAAGTTTCCGTCCGGGTGCCCGGTTTGGTCCGTCAGCCATGCGACATGAGAGCTTTGGTCTGGAGACCTACAGTCCGTATCAGGATAAAGACATTATGGATATCCGTGTATTTGACAGCGGAGATCTGGAACTTTGTTTTGGAAGCAGCGAAATGGCACTTTCAGACATTGAAAAGAGAGCAGAAGAGATATTGAACGCAGAAAAATTTCCACTGCTTTTGGGAGGCGAGCATCTGGTGACACTGGGAGCGGTGCGTGCCGTAGCTGCAAAATATCCGGAGCTTCATATTATTCATTTTGATGCACATGCAGATTTAAGAGATGATTATCTCGGAGCAAAATTAAGTCATGCCTGTGTGCTTCGAAGATGTCATGAGATTCTGGGAGATGGACATATTCATCAGTTCTGCATCCGAAGCGGTGAGAGAGAAGAATTTCAGTTTGCCAGAAAACATACAGACTTTCATCCGTTTACTTTTGACGGACTGGAAGAGACCGTCAGAGAACTGAAAGAGAAACAGGTTCCGGTATATTTTACAATTGATCTGGATTGTCTGGATCCGTCAGTATTTCCAGGAACAGGAACTCCGGAGGCAGGCGGCGTGAGCTTTATGGAACTTCTTGAAGCCATCCGCATGGTTTCTCAGGCGAATGTGGTAGGAGCAGATGTCAATGAACTGGCTCCTATGCTGGATGCGAGTGGTGTTTCAACTGCAACGGCCTGCAAGGTTCTTCGAGAACTGCTTCTGGCAATTGCAAAATAAAATGATACCAGGGTCATCCCCGACACCATAAAAATAATATTATAAAATAAGACTGTTGAAGAAACAGCCAGTTATCATAAAAGGAGAAAAATTATGAGCAGAGTACTTGTAATCGGCTGCGGAGGAGTAGCCAGTGTAGCAATTCAGAAATGTTGTCAGGTTGACGAGGTATTTACAGAAATGTGTATTGCAAGCCGCACAAAGGAAAAATGTGATGCACTCGTGGAAAAACTGAAAGGAAAGACAAAAACAGTTCTTACTACAGCTAAGGTGGACGCAGATGACGTAGACCAGTTGATCGAGCTGATCAACAGCTATAAACCGGATCTGGTAATGAACATCGCACTTCCATATCAGGATCTGACAATCATGGATGCATGTCTGGCATGTGGTGTAAATTACATGGATACAGCAAACTATGAGCCGGAAGATACCGATGATCCGGAGTGGCGTGCAATCTATGAAAAACGCTGCAAAGAAGAAGGATTTTCTGCATACTTTGACTATTCCTGGCAGTGGGCATACCGTAAAAAATTTGAAGATGCAGGACTCACAGCACTGCTTGGATGTGGATTTGACCCGGGGGTTACACAGGCTTACTGTGCCCATGCATTAAAGCATGAATTTGATCAGATTGATACGATTGATATCCTGGACTGCAATGGCGGCGATCATGGATATGCATTTGCGACAAACTTTAACCCGGAAATCAATCTTCGTGAAGTAAGTGCACCGGGAAGCTACTGGGAAAACGGACACTGGGTGGAAATCCCGCCGATGGATATCAAGAGAGAATATAACTTCGACCAGGTGGGAGATAAGGATATGTACCTGCTTCACCATGAGGAAATTGAGTCTCTTGCAAAAACAATTCCGGGTGTAAAACGTATTCGTTTCTTTATGACTTTCGGACAGAGCTATCTGGATCATATGCGTTGTCTTGAAGATGTAGGAATGCTTTCCACAACACCGATCCAGTACAACGGACAGGAGATTGTTCCAATTCAGTTCCTGAAAGCACTGCTTCCGGATCCGGCAAGCCTTGGACCACGTACAAAAGGAAAAACAAATATCGGCTGTATCTTTAAAGGTGTAAAAGACGGAAAAGAAAAGACATACTATATCTATAATGTATGCGATCATCAGGAATGCTATCACGAAGTTGGAAGTCAGGCGATCAGCTATACAACAGGTGTGCCGGCAATGTGCGGAGCGCTTATGATGCTGACCGGAAAGTGGGTAAAACCAGGCGTATATACAGTTGAAGAATTTGATCCGGATCCGTTCCTGGATGCACTTGACCGTTACGGTCTGCCGCGCAGTGAAAGTCATGATCCGAAGCTGGTAGACTGATGGCAAGATTGGATAAAAGAGCACCGTTTACGGCCACCGGCGGAATGATTCCGCCGGAATTTAAAAATATAAAAACTCCCTGCTATATCCTGGACGAAAAAGCACTTATAAAAAATGCAAAACTGCTCGGTGAAGTGGCAGAGCGGACAGGATGTAAGATGCTCCTGGCGCAGAAAGCGTTCAGCAATTATGACTGTTATCGTTTTTTTGAGCCGTATCTTGCAGGTACGGAGGCCAGCGGACTGTTTGAGGCACGACTCGGAGCAGAGGAGATGCCGGAAAAAGAGGTTCATGTATTTTGTGCCGGTTATCGGGCAGATGAATTTGAGGGTCTTCTTCAGTATGCAGACCATATTGTGTTTAATTCACCATCGCAGCTCCTGCGTTTTGGTGCAAAGGCAAAAGAAGCAGGAAAGAGCGTGGGACTTCGGATCAATCCGGAATGCTCCACACAGGAGGGTCATGATATCTATGATCCCTGTGCACCGGGAAGCCGTATGGGAACAACAAGAGCACAGTGGGATGAAGCATTCCAGAAAAATCCGGAGCTTTTGGATTTACTGGATGGTCTTCATTTCCATACCCTCTGTGAGCAGGATTCCGACGATCTGGAGACCACTCTTATTTCTGTAAAGAAGCATTTTGGAGATCTGGCTTCCAGAGTAAAGTGGGTTAATTTTGGTGGTGGTCATCATATTACAAGACCAGGCTATGATATTGAACGACTGGAACGATGTATCCGGATGGTACAAGAGGAATGGAAGGTAGATGTTTATCTTGAACCCGGAGAAGCATGGGCATTAAATGCAGGATTCCTTCTGACCCGTGTGCTGGATGTTCTGAAAAACGGAGAGACAGAAATTGCGATCGTAGATGCCAGTGCGGCCTGCCATATGCCGGATGTACTGGAAATGCCGTATCTTCCGCCGCTTCTTGGGGCAGATGATATAGAAGAGAGAGGAACCACAGTTCGCCTTGGAGGGCCAACCTGCCTGTCGGGAGATGTGATCGGAGACTATAAATTCAGACAGTTTCCGGAATATGGGGATCTTCTTATGTTTGGAGATATGGCCATCTATACTACCTGTAAAAATAATACATTTAACGGGATGCCGTTACCGGATATCTGGCTCAGACGTGCTGACAGTACTATGCAGCAGCTTACGGATTTTGGATACGGGGATTTTAAGGGAAGACTTGGAAGTCGCAAATAGCGACTTCCTTTTTTGGTGGAATGCATGTATATAGTTCATTACAAATCTCATAAAGTATTATAAGAGCAGAGTAGAAAATCTTCCGTTTTATAGGCAGAGAGGACGCAGATGGTTACAATCAGTCTTTGCATGATCGTAAAAAATGAGGAGAGAGTGCTTGGCAGATGTCTGGAATCTGTGCAGGAGATTGCAGATGAGATTATCATAGTTGATACGGGGTCTGAAGACCGGACAAAAAAGATTGCAGAAAAATACCATGCCAGAGTATTTGAACAGGAATGGCAGGATGATTTTTCAAGAGCGAGGAACTATTCTTTTTCTCAGGCAGAGATGGACTACTGTATGTGGCTTGATGCAGATGATATTATTACGAAAAGTGAAGTGCTGAAACTGAAGCGATGGAAAGAAGAAACAGACGGATCATCGGATGTGGTAATGATCCGATATGTGGCAGGCTTTGATGAAAAAAGAAATCCGACATTAGTCTATTATCGTGAAAGAATAGTAAAAAGAGATAAGGACTTTCAGTGGCAGGGACGGGTGCATGAGACGTTAGCCGTCAGAGGCAGGACGGAATACCTGGACTGTGAGATAGAACATCACAGCATAAAAACGGAATACTCAAGAAGAAATCTCGAGATATATCAAAAGATGGAATCAGATGGAGAAGTATTATCGGCAAGAGACAGATTTTATTATGGACGAGAGTTGTTTTATCACAGGGAGTATGTGGAGGCGGTGGATAACCTCCTGAAATTTCTGCAATTACCGGAGGGATTTGTGGAAAACCAGGTGGAGGCATGCAGAGTGGCAGCACGATGCTGTTATGAACTGAAACAAAATGGAATGGCACTGGAGTTTCTGTACAGGGGACTGACATACCGGACACCGTCGGGAGAACTATGCTGTGATATAGGCAAACATTTCTTTGACAGAAAGAAATGGGAACAGGCAGTATTCTGGTACAGAAATGCACTGCAGGTATCTGAGAATGCAAAGACAGGAGGTTTTGTGGAAAAAGAGTGCTATGGCTATATTCCATGCATTCAGCTGAGTGTCTGCTGGTATTATCTTGGCGATATTGAAAAAGCGTTTCAGTATCATTGTCAGGCGGGCACGTATAAACCTTACGGGAGAGAATTTCTGAAAAATCAGCAGTATTTTATCTCAGTCAAACAGTAAATACAGATCACCGATGTACATCTGACTATTGTTGTCTGAAGTAAAGGGAACAGGAAAGACTGACTGTGCATATCCTAAAGAGAGAAATATTTTAGCAGGGATCAATATATGGAGTTTTTCAGAAAAAACAGAGAAGCTGACTGTTAGAGTCAGGGCTGCTGCAACTGTGGATGTCCGGGTCCGACCGGTCCCATGGGACCAAGAGGATGCCCCGGAGCAACAGGACCGCAGGGTCCTCAGGGATTACAGGGAGTCTAGGGACCAACGGGTGCAGCTGGGCCGACAGGAGCAACTGGAGCCACCGGATTGCAGGGACCACAGGGAATTCAGGGTCCGGCCGGAGCCCAGGGAGCAACAGGGCCGCAGGGAATCCAGGGACCAATTGGTGTGACGGGAGCAACAGGCCCAGCCGGGCCACAGGGGAGTCCAGGTGCAACCGGTCCGGTTGGTGCAGATGGACCAGTAGGAGCAACCGGTCCAACCGGCCCCACAGGCCCCGCAGGTACCATAACTCCTGCAGCAGCGGTCGCAAATGCGACAAGTGCGGAAGATGTGGTAAATCAGTTTAATCTTCTGCTTGCAAATATGCGGACAGCAGGATTGCTGGCAGAATAGGACAGAGTAAAGTAACTGTCCACAATAACTAAAAAACATGGTATGACAGGGCATCTCTGTTGTACTGTGTTTTTTTCTTTATAAAAAGATATATAAAAACGGAATATGTCTGGTATAAAAAGGAATATATCAATATCCCCCGACGGGGCTTATTGCAATAAAATGAAATAAAAGCAGAAATCAGACTTGCAGGAGGTAATAATGTCATTGTATTTTTTATTGATACGTGGATGCTCCGGATATAATCAGTAACTGATTATATCCGGAGCATTATTTTAGCGGAGAAAATACCATCTTCATAGGTAAAGTCACAGGTACCGCCATTTTTGTCGGTAATGTGGCGGACGGATTCGATTCCTATGCCGTTTCCGGAGCGTTTGGAGGATTGGAAAATATTGTTTTTTTGCTGTATTTTGCCATCGAAGGTATTCTCCACATGGATCAGAAGGAGATGATTATGGTGGGGATAAACTTCCACGTTAATCTTTCTGCGGGCGGGCGCTGTTTTTACACTTGCCTGGATGGCATTTTCCAGCAGATTGGAAAACACAAGGCACAGATTAATCTCATCTAAGGAAAGCTCAGCAGGCATGGAAACCACTGCATGAAAAGGAATGTTTTCTCTTTCTGCAAGGGCGGAATAATATCCGAAAATACTGTCAACAGCCTGATTTTCACAGAAATGCAGGTTAAAGTCAGAGATTTTTCCGGTTGCAGCGGAGAGATATTCTTTAATTTTTTCCATGTCACCCTGTTCTGCCAGAGCGGACAGTCGGACAAAATGATGGCGGACATCGTGACGGGCCTGTCTTGCTTCTTCGATGGCCATGCAGAGATTCTCGTACCTTTCCTGCTGAAGAGAAAGAAAAAGGTTCTCCTGCTGAAGTCTGGCATTTCTGTTCAGGCTGACTGCCATCATAAGAAACATGACATAAAACAGAAGCAGGATTATGAGCAGTACAAGACTTAAAACAATATAACACTGCAGGACCCGCCCGGTATATAAAGTACTGCGGTATTTAGGAATCATAAAAAGATTCATTCCTATGAAGATCACCGGAAGAATCCAGAATACATACCAGGTCTGGGCAAAGTTCTCGTCTGCGATCATTGTCTGTACATAGTGGCAGGCAGGATACCAGGCTGCCAGAACAAACAGCAGACAGATGACGTTATAAAAAATTCCGGCACCAGTGTGCAACCACAGTTCGTTTTCTGCAATATGCAGGTCAGCAGTCATAAGGGCATTGAGTGCCCGGGACAGACTTTTGATACATGTAAAAACTGCGAAGACTGCCAGAAAAATACTGACGGATTTCCAGACAGAGATTTTTAATGTTTTATGGTAAATGAGCATAATGACAGGCAGCAGAGGAAACAGGAACCATCTGGTGGGAATTTGCAGGGCACAGCAAACTGCCCCTCCCAAAATACAGATTCCCAGAAGAAGGGGAAGAAGCCATGCTGTCAGCTTAAGCGGTGTCTGCCTCAGATAGCTTTTTACAGGCAGATATGCCAGCAGTATACCGGGAATGATTACGGAAAGTTCAAGTACAGGGCAAAGTATGTCAGTCATTTCAGGACCTCCTCTGGAACAGAAATTCCATAAATGTCTGTCTGGCGTTTTTAATAAGCTTCCTGCTGACCGGGACATTGCTTCCGTTATCAAGGCGAAAGCCTGATCCGTCAAAATCAACGGCATGCTCCAGATTGATCACAACGCCCCGGTTACATTGATAGAAACGTGAGTCCATTTTCAGGGAGGTTATGAAGGAGTCAAAGGACTGTCGGGTGACCAATTCCCTTTCACCGGCAGTGTGGATGTGGATCATGTGGGAAAAATGCTCTGCGTAGATTATTTTCCGGAAGGGAATCTGAATATTACTGCCGTTTACCTTTACATCTATGTATTTCCCGGAATCCGGGATGCGGGAAAGGATTTCATCTGCCAGTACGGAAATATCATTTTCACTGTAGGGTTTTACAAGATAGTGGAGAGCCCGGACCTGAAATCCTTCTAATGCATGGTCAGTGGAAGTTGTTGTAAAGATCAGCAGACAGTCAGTATCTGATCTGCGAAGTTCTTTTGCTGTATCAATTCCGTTAGAACCATTCATATAAATATCCAGAAACACTACAGTGAAAGGACATTCCTTTGCCGCAGTGAGGAAAGTTTCTCCATTTTCATATTCAAATATATCTATGTGGACATTGCGCCTGGAAAATTGAGATTCCAGTCTGTTGCGAAGCAGTGTCCGTTCTTCTGAAATATCATCAACAATTGCAATTCTCATAGTAAATCTTCCTTTATTTATATGTTTATAAAATTCTGCTATAAGTATATCACAAAACAATACCATAGATTTACAATTCGTGTCATTTTCTGTCGTTTCGTGACAGAATTATTGAAAAAATTTCTGACTTTTTTATAATGAGGATAACAAATGGGAGTACATCAAATGGAAGAGGAGGGATGTCGTGTATTGTATTGCCATATTGACTGATCAGGAACAGGAAGGACAGAACTGTGCGGAATACATCAGAAATTACTGTACAGAAAAGAATGTTTTTCCATTGATTGAAATCTATCAGGATCAGGAACGGTTTTTGGGGCGGACACGAAAAACAGTACCGGCAGTGGTGTTTCTTGCATTGCCAGGTGTGTCCGGGCTGAATGCGGCAGAACATCTCCGTTCCCTGTATCCGAAATGTGGGATTATCTGGTGCAGTGATCTTGATTTTTCGCTTCATGCGTTCAGGATGCGGATAGAATATTTTTTTATGAAACCTGTGGAAGAGCAGAAAATAAAAGAAGGACTCTCTATCTGGTTTGAACACAGAAATGTAATATGACAAAAACACTCAGGAGGAAAAACAATTATGAAGAAAAGAGCTTTAATTCTTGCAATGATCGCTTTTATAGCAGCTACAACATCTGAACCGTCAATAAATATGGTACGTGCAGAGGAAACACAGGTAGAAGAAACACAGACAGAGGAAAATGCAGGTCAGACATCAGAACTGCCTATAAAGACACTTACACCGAAGGTTATGGATGTGAATCCTTATATGGCAGCAAGTGATTCCAATATTCATCATGACTGCTATAATACAGATTCAACAGATGAGGTATTGCCTGTTGATATTTATTCTGAGATCAATGTTTCTTATGAAAAAGTTAATCCCAATGCTTCCCCGGCAGTCTTTTTTGATTCCTATGGACATTCTGTGGTTCCGCTTCTGGGTGGCCTGGCGATCCGTGATATTAATGCAGATGAGGCACAGACCTTGGGCTATTTTTCACCAAAACAGCATGACAATGGAAGCTATCTGATACAGAGTTCATATTCTTTTGTAGATGAGAGCAATCGCATTGTGTGTCCGACGAACGATAATCGGGTACTTATGCTTAAGGCTACAGATGAGGAGGGAAATGTACTTCCGGAATTTGAGAAAGTGCTGGATATTGATATTAAAGCGGCAGCAGAGGCTGCACTTGGAAAAACACTGGATCAGAATCTGTTATCTGTAGTTTTTGATTATGAGGGAAATCTCTGGTTTGCAACAGGAGGCTTCCGCATTTATCCTGACAGAAAACAGCAGGGAACCTTTGGCTATGTTTCACGTGCAGCTATCGATAAGATCTTGAATGGAGAAGATGTGGATCTGTCAGATGCAGTGTTTGTATATGAACTGGAACCGGGAGAGGGTGCAGAGAATGGTATTGCGGCATCTAAGGAGGGTGCGGTCATTCTGACAAATCTGAAGTGTTATCTGCTCCAGGCGGATAATGGTGTAAAAAAAGTCTGGGAAACTTCCTATAAAAGTGTGGGTGCCAAGGAAAGCAAAGAAGGCGATGAGACGACAGGTGGCGGTCTTGCATGGGGAGGTGGATGTTCCCCGTCTCTAACCAAAGATCTGGTTATGTTTACAGATAATCAGGATCCGGTAAATCTTATTGCGGTGGATATGAAAACAGGAGAACAGGTTGCGAGTATGCCTGTTATAGATGAGCTTCCGGAAGGTACACAGGTGTCTGTGGAAAATTCTGCAATTGTATATGATGATGGAGAGGGAACAGTAAGCACGATCGTATGTAACTGGTTTGGTGCAGGAAGTGCGAAGCTTGGAGAAGCAGATAATGATTCCTCAATACAAAGCTATGAGAATATTTATGATGTGGGCTGGCTGAGACAGGGCAATAAAATGATCGCACCGGGTATAGAACGTGTGGATACAGTTAAGACGGAGGACGGATATGAGATGAAGAGTATCTGGTGCAGAAGTGATCTGTCTGACACTTCCATGATGAAGCTGTCCACTGCAACAGGATATATTTACGGATATGTTCAGGATATGGAAACTGGTATGTGGCAGTATATTATGCTTGATTTTGAGACAGGCGAGACTGCATTTACCATGGATATTTCTGACAAACCGGGATACAACAATATGGCTATTGGAATGTATGCTGGAAACAGCGGAAATTCACTTTACTGTCCGACCGGTTATCTGGAACTTCTGAGGCTTCAGGACAGGTTTGTTTATCTGCCGGAAATGCCTTATCGTAAGGTTGATCTGGATCAGGCAATGCGCAATGTGTTAAGTCAGGAGAAATTTGCGGCAGACGGTGGACAGGGAGATGTGGAAGGATGGCTGAATACGATCACAATTGAGAACGTACATCCGAATACAACCGTTGCAATACGTATGAAAGGAATCTCCGGGGAAACAGGTTCTCTGAAGCTGTATGCATATGGTACAGATGGTACCTTGAAAGAAGTTCCGGCAGAGAATTGGCATATTCAGACAGAAGATGGTGAAACACCGGATACATTATCCGAAGACGTACTGTATGAGGTACATATGACTGTGGAAGATAGTGGAGATTTTGATCTCAGTGAAACGGAAAAAGAGATTAAGATATCTGCTGTTCTGGGAATCTGAAGGTGAGCTGATAAACAACCACCGGTTGAAACGGTGGTTGTTACAGACTGTAGACAAACTTGGTGTTGGGTGTTATGCCCAGCACCATTTTTCTTTTAAAACTTCTTTTCTTTTTATTTTTTTCAAAATCAACAAAAATCTGGCTGTATTCCAGCCTCGTTTTTCCAGAATTTTTGCCAGTTTTTTCAGATTCATGCATGCGAAGGTAAGCCCGGCTTTCATTTCCATCCGCGCCTTTCCTACATACTGCGTATATCGAAATCCATGTTGTTCTTTCGCTGT
>NZ_JBBMEI010000084.1:0-13094 GCF_040096655.1 Blautia intestinihominis
TCGGTAACGACTGGGGAAGACGGAAAAGCAGTTGCTGATAACCTGCCGCTTGGTTCTTACTATGTGGTAGAAGAGACTGCACCGGAAGGATTTGTCCTGAACCATGACAGATCAGAAGTCGCATTTGTCTATGCCAATCAGGATACACCGGTGATTGAACAAGAAGTGACTGTTGGCGATGACCGACAGAAAGTTGCGATTCAGGTAGAAAAACAGGATGCAGAAAATGGTGCAACCGTAGCAGGAGCTGTCTTTGGTATCTATAACAAAGCGGATATCAAGGCAGATGGAAAAGTAATCGTGAAAGTAGACACACTCTTACAGGAAATGACCTCTGATAATAATGGTCTTGCAGTATGTACGCTGGATCTGCCACTTGGACAGTATTATGTGAAAGAGTTAAAAGCACCGGCTGGATTTGTGTCCTCTGATGAAGTTCTGAATCTGAATGCTTCTTACCAGGGACAGGATGTGAAGACAGTAAAACTGAAAACAGTGAAAAAGAACCAGCCAACAACAGTAGAAATTACGAAATCTGATGTAACAACAGGTGTGGAACTGGATGGGGCAAAACTCACCGTTTTTGATAAAGAAGGAAATGTTGTGGATCAGTGGACTTCTGTAAAAGATCAGCCACATGTGATCAAACGACTGACAGTTGGTGAGGAATATACCCTTCGTGAGGAAATGGCACCTTATGGTTATCTGAAAGCAATGGATGTGAAGTTCACGCTGGAAGATACCGAAGAGATTCAGAAAGTAGAGATGAAAGATGAAGTACCGACAGGACTTCTGATCATCAACAAAAATGGAGAGTTTTTGGATAAAGTGACACTTCTGGACAATGTAAAAGGTACTGTGGAGCATCTCTTTGAATATGTAACTGGAAGTCTTACAGATGTAACTTTCGATGTATTTGCTGCGGAAGATATCAAAGCGGCAGATGGTGTCAGCGAAGATTATTTTAAAGCAGATGAAAAAGTGGGAACCATTACCACAGATTCTAATGGTATTGCACAGATGGGAGATCTCCCGGCTGGCAAGTACTATGTGAAGGAAGTAAAAACAGCCCATGGTTATGTGCTGGACAAAGAGCCGAGATATGTTGACCTTTCCTATCGTGATCAGGATACACCAGTTATCACTTATGATGAGAAATGGCAGAATGCCCGTCAGAAAGTAAAGGTTACGGTTCTGAAGAAAGAAAAAGATACAGAACGTGTTCTTGCAGGTGGTGTCTTCGGTCTTTATACCAGTGAAGATATCAAAAATGCAAAGGGTGAGGTACTCCTTGAGAAGGAAAGTCTGATCGAGCAGCGAGTAACGGATGAAAAAGGACAGATTACTTTTACGGCAGATCTTCCGATAGACGGAAAATACTATGTGAAAGAGATCTTTGCACCGGACGGATTTGTTACAACAGATGAAGTACAGGAGTTTACCTTTGAATATGCCGGAGAAGACCAGGCAGAAGTAAGCTACGACTTTACTTTTGAAAATCAGCCAACCACAGTGGAGCTGTCCAAAACAGACCTGACAACAGGTAAAGAACTTCCAGGTGCACACCTGAAAGTAACGGATTCAGATGGCAATACAGTAGATGAATGGACTTCTACGGAAGAATCCCATGTGATCAAAGAACTGGTTGTTGGTAAGAAATACACCATGACAGAGACAAAACCGGCAGATGGATATGTTACTGCAGAAAGTATTACCTTTACAGTAGAGAATACAGCAGAGGTTCAGAAGCATGATATGAAAGATGATGTGACAAAAGTAGAGATCAGTAAGACGGATATCACAGGAGAAACTGAGATTCCGGGTGCGAAACTGACGATTCTCGATAAGGATGATCAGGTAGTAGAGAGCTGGACTTCCACAGAGGAAGCACACTATATCGAAAAACTGCCAATCGGTAAATATACCTTACGTGAAGAGCAGGCACCGAAAGGATATCTTCTGACAGCCGATGTGACGTTTGAGGTGAAAGACACCGGAGAAATCCAGAAAGTGGCTATGAAAGATGATACTGCCAAGGGAAAAGTGATTCTCAATAAGACAGATAAATCGTCAGGAGAACCACTGAAAGGGGTAGAATTTGAACTCCGTGACAGTAAGGGAAAAGTTCTGGAAACCTTAAAGACAGATGCTGCAGGTCATGCGGAAAGTAAGCTGTATGAGATTGCCACATTTAAGAACGGCAAATATGATGCGGCGATCAAGTATTATCTGGTGGAAACAAAGACACTGGACGGATACACACTGGATCAGAGCAAGCATGAAGTGACGTTTGCCTATGCAGATGACAGTACACCGGTCGTGGAAGTCACTTTCAATCTGACAAACGAGAAACCGGAAGTTCCAGAAACACCGAACACACCGGATACACCACAGTCCCATGAAGAGACAAAGATATCAAATGCACCGAAAACAGGTGACAGCACGAATATCTGGCTGCCGATCCTACTTCTTGTAACTTCCACAGGAGGTATGGCAGGACTTTATATCAGCAGAAAAAGGAAAAGCAAATAAGGAAACCAAAATCAATGGTTATGATTGGGAGCTTCTATGTGAGGCTCCCTTTTTCATACAAAAAAATCACAGAAAGGAATAGAAAACTATGATGAAAGCAATGGAAAAAAGACAGGAAGCACGAAAAAACCAGGAGAAAACTTTAAAGAGAATGATGGCTTATCAGAAGAAAGCCGAGCAGATGATCAGCAGAAAAAGAATGAACCATCACATGATCAGAAAGGGGTAAAAGCGTATGATGAACAGAAAAGAATTTTATGAATATGTCAAAGACAATGTAAAGGAGTATCTGCCAGAGTCTTACAAGGACGCAGAAATTAAACTGCAGGAAGTAGAAAAAAACAACGGGTTGAAGTTGACAGGTATTACGATTCCAAACGGAGATCAGAGAATCGTACCGACAGTCTATCTGGATTCCCTCTACCAGGAATATATCCATGGAAAAGATGTAGACTCTTGTGTTGGCGATGTGGCTGATATGCGTATTGAGGCACAGGGAAAAGCAGAATTTTTTGATATGGGAGTTACGGATATTCTGGATTATGAAAAGATGAAGGACAAATTACAGATGAGAATTTGTGATAAGGAATGGAATACCGATCTTCTTGCAGATAAAGTAGTCACAGAACACGGAGATTTTGCAGCTTATTATGCAGTAAATCTGGAGGAAAATGGAGAAGGGATCAGCAGTATTCCGGTAACTGTTTCTCTGATGAACGAGTGGGGAGTATCTGCCGAACAGATTCAAGCGGATGCGATGGTGGCAGACCGAAAACGTGGTGTCACACTTATGGATATGAATGAGATTATCAAATCTATGATTTTTGGTGAAGAACCAGAAAACCTGCTGAATGAAAAAATGGATATGGAAGCCATGGAAAACCCAATGTTCTGTCTGACAAACAAAGCTAAGATGAATGGAGCTTCCCTGTTACTGCAGGAAGATATTCGTAAACAGATTGGGGAATGCCTGGGAAGTGATTACTTTGTCATCCCATCTTCCATTCATGAAGTGCTGATTCTTCCTGATAACGGCATTTTTCAGGTTCCGGAATTAAATGCGATGGTACAGGAAGTCAATGAGACAAAGGTGGAGAGACAGGAGCAGCTTTCCGATAAAGTTCAGTTTTGTGATGGGAAAACGGCAGTTATGGAAAATGCTGAGCGTAGGGAAGCTCGTTTGGAGAAAGAAAAAGCAGCCGAAAAAGCGGAAGTAAAAGGTGGAATCCATGGAAGACTGGAGAAAGCTAAGGCAGAAATCAAGGCAAAAGAGGGAGACAAAGTGCCAAAGAATAAGTCAAAAGAGCTTGCCACAGCATTATAAAGAGTAACAACGATGATTTTAAGGGGACTGTGCTAAGCAGTCCCTGATTTTATGAAAAGGAGTAGCGCATGGCAAATAAATTATATGCAATGGAACAGCTGACGGAAGAGGTGGCAAAAGATGTAGCTGCCAGTCCGCAGGAATGGATGCGGTTCCTAAACACTGCATCCAGACTGTACAAATACACTTTTCCAGAACAGCTTTTAATTTATGCACAGCGACCGGAAGCAACTGCCGTAGCATCCATGGAAATCTGGAATCAGAAGATGTACCGCTGGATCAAAAAGGGATCCAAAGGGATTGCCTTGATTGACAATACTTCCGGACCGAAAACGAAACTTCGGTATGTATTTGATGTGCAGGACACTTATAAAGTGCGGAATCTTGGAAAGGATCCTCAGTTATGGAATCTTCCGGTGGAAGGAGAACAGCTGGTGGCAGATTATCTGCAGGAGCAGTTATCACTGGAAGATACAGAAGGAGGACTTGCTGAAAGTCTGCATCAGGCAGCGAAGGAGAGTATGCAAGAATGGCTTCCAGATGCATTGGAAGAACTGAGACTGGACGTAACAGGGACATTTCTGGAAGAACTGGACGAACAGAATCAGGAAGTCGAATTTCGGGAACTGATGACCAATAGTGTCTGGTATGTATTACTAAACCGGTGTGGACTGGATGCACAGGAATATCTGGATGCAGAGGATTTTCGGCATATTACGGACTTTAATCAGCTGATAGTATTAGGACATCTGGGAAGTGCAGTCAACGAGATCAGCAGACCAGTCCTGATGCAGATTGGACGATATGTGCTGAATAATCTGGAAAATGACCTGAAAACGGTTGCAAAAGAAAAAGAAGTAGTCTATAATGAATTTAACACGTTAATGCGTGAAAGTAATACAGATAACACAGAAGATAGAGAAGAAAAAAAGGAGGAAACAGACTATGAGAGAGATCAGTTACAGCCAGAACGGAGAGTATCAGATTCCAGATATCAGCCTGGAAGAGACGAGAGGAACCATCGGCAAGTACGGAATGATGCGGAAAGAGTATCTGAGAAATCACAAGGTAGCCAGGTTCAACATTCTGACACTGCAGAACCGTCTGGACAGTCATCTGATGGAGATCGACAGCCAGGCAAGACAGAGAGTAGACGACCTGATGAACGAACTTCTGGAGAAAGATCCGGCACCGGACAAGATGGCAGACACAATGGCATGGACCAGACACATGAACCAGATCAAGGCACAGGCAGAGGAGCTGGTGATTCAGGAGATTATTTACAGTTAAGTCTGTTCCCAACAGAAGAGGAACAGTTAGGAGAAATAAGGAAAGCGGCAGCTGCATTGGAACAGCCAGCCGCTTTTCTTATTTCCGATGAAGTGGTAAATGATATTCTCCGCACGGGAAGCGGACAGAAAAATACACTGTTTCATATTACAGCAAGACTGATTGAAGGTCTGGATAATGAAGAAATGCGGAGTTTTCTGAAAGATGAATATGGAACTGGTGGCAAAGGATTTACCATAGATGGTCAGAAAATCAGTATCTGGTATGACAATGATGGTATCCGTATCCGGCGAGGGGACTCTGCCAGAAGAAACTTTGACCGCATGGTTACGTGGGAAGAAGCAGCGAACAGAATTCGGGATATGTATGAGGATGGAAATTACGTGGATAATTTGATTTCCAATAATGCCATTGAACAGGAGCAGGAAGAAATGACCAATCTTCTTGCACTTCATTTTCGGGATACTTGCAGAAACTGGGAAAAGAAACAATCATATTCAGACTGGCAGGATGTAGTGAGTGGAGCATGGACAGATCAAGAGGAAGCAGATGCGATTGTCTATCGTTTTGAATGGCTGCAGAAATATATGGATGAGAATCCGGGAGATTATCACCGCTGGGAGATTCAGCATAATCCGGAATATTTCCAACGCTTTCAGGATCTTCAGAGGGAGCGTTCCTGGGTAGACCAGAAATTTACGGTCGAACGTCCGGCACTATCCTTTATCACACAGGATGAAATTGACGCAGTGTTAAGAAGAGGCGGCATTACTGCAGGAGGACGTAACCGAATCTATGAGTATTTCATGGAACATCATGATATGAAAGATGCAGCTGAGTTCCTGAAAAATGAGTATGGAACAGGTGGTTCCTCACCCGGAATACCAGGAGCAGATGCTTCCGACGCATCCCATGATGCAAAAGGATTAAAACTTGCAAAAGGGAAAATTGGCAGTCCAGAGGTAGAAGTTTTATTAAAGTGGAACAAGGTTGCAGAACGTGTTCGCCAGTTAATCCGCACAGATGATTATTTGTCACCGGAAGAAATGGAAAAGTACGAAGAACGACAGGAAGCACAAAGACTGGCAGACCTGGAAGAAGCACAGCAGATGTTAGGAGAACAGCTGGAACAGGATACTTTTACAGCGGAAGATATAACGGATCTGCGACTAGTTGATTCAGAATATATGTCCGGTACCAGAACAAAAATCTATGATTTTGCTTGCAAAGTTAAGGGAGAAGAGAATCGACTTCAATACACATTAGAATATCATGATGATGGAGAAGGTTTCACGATTCATACGGAAAAAGATGATATTTGGGAGCGAATGTCAACACAAGAATTGGAACGTCTGGATGTAAAACTTGGACAAGAAGTACTTTATTATCATTATCACAACAAAACAGTAAATGCGGATACCTTAGATAAATTACGGGAAATCAAGGAAGAAATCATGGAGGAAGAGTCTTCCTATTTTACTGCTATTTCTAAACGTGTGTGGACAGATTATGATAAAAAAGAAAAAGAACTGTCGGGAGAAGTTGAGGTATTGGAAGAAAAAGAATCATTGGAAGAGATTAACGGAATAGCAGAACTGATTCCAGCAACGAACTTCCATATCACAGATGATGAACTTGGACAGGGAACACCGAAGGAGAAATTCCGAGCCAATATTATGGCTATTCAGCTGTTAAAAAAATGTGAGGATGAGAACCGCAATGCGACACCAGAGGAACAGGAAATCTTATCCAGGTACGTCGGCTGGGGAGGTCTTGCAGATGCATTTGATGAGACAAAATCTGCATGGGAGACAGAATATTTGGAATTAAAGACCGTCCTTACACCGGAAGAATATGCTGCAGCCAGAGCTTCCACATTAAATGCTCATTATACACAGCCGATTGTGATTGAAAGTATGTATCAGGTGTTGGAGAATCTGGGATTTACAAAGGGAAATATCCTGGAGCCATCTATGGGAGTCGGGAACTTCTTTGGAAAGCTTCCAGAGAATCTAAACCAGTCCAAACTCTATGGAGTGGAACTGGACAGCATCAGTGGCAGAATTGCTAAACTTCTCTATCCAGATGCCAATATCCAGATCAAAGGCTTTGAGAAGACGGATTATCCCAATGATTTCTTTGACGTGGCAATCGGAAATGTGCCATTCGGTGCATATAAGGTCAATGACCGTCAATATGACCGCTACAATTTTATGATTCATGATTACTTTCTTGCCAAGACTATAGATCAGTTACGTCCAGGTGGTGTAGCTGCGTTGATCACAACAAAGGGAACTATGGACAAGGAATCACCGGAAGTCCGGAAATATTTGGCAGAGCGTGCAGACCTGCTGGGGGCTATCCGACTGCCGAACACAGCTTTTAAGGCAAATGCAGGAACAGAAGTCAGTGCTGATATTTTGTTTTTCCAGAAGCGTGAGAGTTTCACAAAAGAGATGCCAGACTGGGTGAATTTGGAGAGTGATGCAAATGGGATTACCATTAACAAGTATTTTGTTCAGCATCCGGGATTGATTCTTGGTGAGATGAAAGAAGTGTCCGGTCCGTATGGTATGGAAACAACCTGTGCTCCAATGGAAGGAGCTGATCTGGAATTACAGTTACAAGAAGCTGTAAAACACATCAGAGGAAGCATGGTAGCGGCAGTAGATATAGAGGCAGAACTGGATGAGATGCCAGAGAGTATTCCGGCAGATCCGAATGTCCGAAATTACAGCTATACGGTGGTAGATGATCAGGTATATTACCGTGTCAATTCTTTGATGAATCAGGTGAAAATGCCTGCAGCCACTGCAGAACGTGTAAAAGGCATGGTTGCAATCCGTGATACCGTTCGTGAACTGATCGCCATGCAGATGGAAGAATTTGTCACAGACGAAGAAATCCAGAAACAGCAGAAAAAACTGAATCAGGTGTATGATACCTACACAGCAAAGTATGGAGTTATTGGAAGTAATGCTAACAAACGTGCATTTTCTGATGACTCTTCTTATTGTCTGCTGTGTTCCCTGGAAGACTTGAATGAAGATGGAACATTGAAGCGGAAAGCGGACATGTTCACCAAACGAACCATTAAAAAGGCGGTCGCTGTGACAAGTGTGGAGACAGCCACAGAAGCACTTGCTCTGTCCCTAAATGAAAAGGCTAAAGTAGATCTTCCATATATGGCACAGTTGACCGGAAAGACCGAAGAGAAAATCACAGAAGAGCTGGTTGGAGTTATCTTCAAAAATCCACTGACAGACCAGTGGGAAAGCGGAGATGAATATCTGTCTGGAAACGTCAGAGATAAATTAAATACAGCGAGAACTTTTGCAGAGAATCATCCGGAATTCACACCGAATGTGCGTGCATTGGAGGCAGTTCAGCCAAGAGATCTGGAAGCGTCGGAGATTGAAGTGCGTATTGGAGCCACCTGGATTGAACCTTCGGATTATCAGGATTTTATGGTGGAACTGCTTCATACGCCGAGGTATCTTGCACAGAAGGAAATACAGGTAAAATTCTCTGAGGTAAATGGTGAGTGGAGGATTACAGGAAAGAACGCCGACAGTCCAAGAAATGCGTTTGCTTATGCAACGTATGGAACGGAGAGAGCAAATGCCTACCGGATTCTGGAAGATACCTTGAATCTAAAAGATGTTAGAATCTATGATAAAGTCGTAAATGACAATGGGGATGAAGTGCGAGTTTTGAATAAAAAAGAAACTATGTTGGCATCACAAAAGCAGGATGCCTTGAAGGCTGCATTCCAAGATTGGATTTTTAAGGATCAGCAGAGGAGAGAAAGGCTGGTAAGCGTGTACAATGAGCGTTTCAATAGTATCCGTCCCCGTGAATATGATGGTAGTCACTTGAGTTTTCCAGGAATGAATCCGGAAATAGAGCTTCGTCCGCATCAGAAAAATGCAGTCGCACATCAGTTATACGGTGATAATGTGCTTCTGGCACATGTAGTAGGAGCTGGGAAGACTTACGAAATGGTAGCGGCGGCAATGGAGAGCAAACGTCTGGGATTATCACAAAAGAATCTCTTTGTTGTGCCAAACCATTTGACAGAGCAGTGGGGAGCGGAGTTCCTGCAGTTATATCCAGGAGCAAATATTTTGGTAGCAACCAAGAAAGACTTTGAACCGGCAAACCGAAAGAAGTTCTGTGCCAGAATCGCTATGGGAAATTACGATGCTGTTATTATTGGTCATTCCCAGTTTGAGCGTATTCCAATCTCTGATGAGAAACAGGAAGCCATGCTTCAGAGGCAAATTGATAATCTGGAAATGGCAATCCAGAGTGCAAGGTATGAACAGGATGGTGGACGTTATACCGTCAAACAGATTGAAAAGACAAGAAAAACATTGCAGACAAGGCTGGAGAAACTGAATCAGAAAGAGAAAAAAGATCAGGTAGTTACGTTTGAAGAACTGGGAGTGGATCATTTATATGTAGATGAAGCACACAGTTATAAAAACGCATTTCTTTATACAAAAATGAGAAATGTAGCCGGGATTGCACAGAATGAAGCACAGAAGTCGGCGGATATGTTTAATAAATGTCAGTATCTGGATGAGATTACCGGAGGAAAAGGCATTACCTTTGCTACGGGCACACCGATTAGCAACAGCATGACGGAATTATATGTTATGCAGAGGTATCTGCAGAACAGCAAATTACAAAATATGGGACTTGGACTGTTTGATTCCTGGGCCTCCACCTTTGGCGAGGTAGTCACGAGCATTGAGCTTGCACCAGAAGGAACAGGCTACCGTGCAAAGTCAAGATTTGCAAGATTTTATAATATTCCGGAACTGATGAATATGTTTAAGGAGATTGCAGATATCAAGACTTCCGATCAGTTAAAGCTTCCTGTGCCAGAGGCGGAATATGAAACAGTGGTGCTGAAACCAACGGAACAGCAGAAAGAAATCGTAGAAAGTCTGGGGGAACGTGCAGAAGTTGTCAGAAACGGAGGGGTAGATGCTTCGGTTGATAATATGCTGAAAATTACCAATGATGGAAGAAAATTGGCATTGGATCAGCGTTTGGTGAACGAATTATTGCCAGATAATCCAGAAAGCAAAATATCAGTCTGTGCAGAGAAAAGTTATGAGATCTGGAAAGACACGGCAGCACAGAAATCTGCACAATTGATTTTCTGTGACTTGAGCACACCGAAAGGTGATGGCAGTTTCAATGTTTATGATGACTTGAAGCAGAAACTGATAGCGAAAGGTGTACCGGAAAAAGAGATTGCTTTTATTCATGATGCAAATACAGAAGCAAAGAAGACGGAGCTGTTTGGAAAAGTGAAATCCGGGCAGGTTCGTTTTTTGATTGGCTCAACAGCAAAGATGGGTGCCGGGACCAACGTGCAGGACCGTCTGATTGCGTTGCACCATCTGGATATTGGCTGGAAACCATCTGATTTGGAACAGAGGGAAGGGCGTATTATCCGTCAGGGAAATCATAATAAAAAGGTTCATATCTTCCGGTATGTAACTGAATCCACATTTGACAGCTACATGTGGCAGTTGATTGAGAACAAGCAGAAATTCATTTCTCAGATTATGACCAGCAAAGCACCTGTGCGAAGCTGTGAGGATGTGGACGAAGCGGCACTTTCCTATGCAGAGGTCAAAGCTCTTGCAACCGGAAATCCAGCAGTAAAAGAGAAGATGGCATTGGATGTTGATGTGGCAAAATTAAAACTTTTAAAAGCCAACCACATGAATAACCAGTACCGCCTGGAAGATGATATTGCAAGGAATTTTCCACAACAGATTGCAAAACTGACAGAAATCATTGACAGCTACAAGGCAGACATCGCTCATTACTCAGAGCATAAAATCACAGATCCAGAGCAGTTTACTATGGAGATTGGCGGCAAAGAGTTCACAGAAAAGAAAGAGGCAGGAGCAGCACTTCTGGCGGTATGTAAAGATATTAAAGCTGTAGATGCTGCGATGGATATCGGAAACTATCAGGGATTCAATATGAGGATTCAGTTTGATGGATGGAGTAAAGAATTTATTCTATCTGTCAAACATGAGGCTGTCTCGAAAGTTCATCTTGGAGCAGATGCACTTGGAAATATTACTCGTATCAACAATCTGTTGGACAGTTATCCAGAGAAGCTTTCAGAAGCACAACAAAGACTGGAAACAGTATATGAACAGCTTGCAAATGCAAAAGAAGAGGTTGGAAAGCCATTTCCAAAAGAAGAGGAGTTGAACCAGAAACTGGAGCGACTGTCAGAATTAAATGCATTGCTCAATATGGATGAACGGGAAGATGCAGAAACAGAGGTGTCTGAATCAGATGAGAAAGAAGAAAGACCGACACGTGGTTCTATCCATGAAAAACTGCAGATTTATAAAGAAAAGAGTCAGCGGGAAAGTGAAACTGGCAAGGAAAACAGAAAACGGGACTTCGGTCTGGAATAAATAAACAGGAAAGATGGCATAATTTGGTAGAAGAAGGTTCTGCCTGTTATGCCATTTTTTAGAACACAGGAGGAATTTGAATGGCGAGAAATATGATAACAGGAAAAGAAACGCAGAAAATGCAGGAATATACGCAGGAACGGATTGCTCAGGCAGAGCGTAGAGATATAGAATTTTCAACAGATGTAAAAGAACAGATTTTTGAATATGCGAATCTGATCGGCGAGGAAGAGAAAGTTAGGAATTTGGTAAGAAATCTGGCAGATGCAGTGAGTCAGGCAGATCAAGAAGGTGTAGAGGATTTGCTGGATGACGCAAGAATGGATATTCAAGAACTGCTGGATCCAACCATAGGTAAGCTGGAATTACGTGACTATGGATATACAGCAGAAGATATGGTGCCACTTAGAAAAGAAGCAGCCTTGGATTATCACAGAATGGGTTCTAAGATTTATTGCCTTGGAAGTGATGGCAGTAAAGGTGAATATGCGAGTAAAGAAATGATACAGGCACACGACGGTTTGTTTGGAATGGAATTGCAGATGTGGGAACGGATAAAGGATAACAACCTAGATTATGCAGAAGAAAATTTAGGAGCATTTCAGGAGCCTATGAGTGTCATTGAGCAGGAAGAAGCACTGAAATTATACGATGCAGGAGCAGATATCTATCTGATCACTAATTTTTCATCACCGATGTATGTCACAGAACGTATGGAAATTGAACGAGGACCAGAGCATTATCAGATGTCTATGACAGAACTGGAGCGTTTCCGTAACCTGGAATGGGAAATGCAGAAATATCCACAGATTCAGTCATTGAAAGAAGCAAACCTGTTGTTAGGAACAAGAAGGGTATTTGGTATTTATCAGATCCGGGATGATTCACCGGGCGAAAACTATGCTTTTATGAATATGAGTTTTATTGAAAGTCATGGTATGAAGATAAAAAAAGAAGATTACAAGCTGGTCTATGTTGGTGAATTATCAGGAAATATGTCACTGGATGATATTTTTGAAAGGTTCAACATTGATAGACCGGAAGATTTCCGTGGGCATTCCCTGTCTGTCAGTGATATCGTAGTTCTGAATGACGGGGAAAAAGTAACTGCTCATTTTGTAGACAGTATCAGTTTTGAACAGCTAGATTCTTTCCTGAATCTGGAAGAACAGGTCCTTAGTGAACTGGCATATGAGGTAGGAGAACGTTACTTTGCTATTCAGAGAACAGAAGAAGGATATGATTATTCCTTTTACGATGAAGATTTCCGCTTGATGGATGGTGGCGTTTATGAGAATGATGAAATTTCTATTGAAGAAGCGGCGGAGGAACTTTTGGAAGACGAAGGCTGGACTGGAGAACGCATCCGTGGAGATTATGATCGGTTGATGGAGAAAGTAGAAGAAATGGATGAAGTTGTAATGGCAGAGATTCAGAAAAGCCAGGGCGAATATAAGCCATTGGCAAAGGTGGAGGAACTGGAAGAG
>NZ_JBBMEI010000085.1:0-13001 GCF_040096655.1 Blautia intestinihominis
CATTTGGATCTCCCCTTTTTCTTTAGTATAACATGGGAACATATAAATATCTATGATTACTTATGGGTCAAGTTAAGGCTTTAGCTACGGGGATATAAGACGCGTCCATCGAATTTACGCAAGTAATTGAAGATGGACAAAACAATGATTGTATTAATTGCAAAAATATAATATAATACAAATATGAACACAACATATAAATCCAATAACAATATCGTCTATTCCTGTAAGTATCATGTGGTATGGTGCCCAAAATATAGACGAAAAGTATTAACTAATGGTGTAGATGTCCGGCTGAAGGAGCTGCTCACAGAGTATGCTGCAAATCTTTCTGTAGACATTCTGGAAATGGAAATCATGCCAGATCATGTTCATATGCTGCTGGAAGTAGATCCTCAGCTGGGCATCCACAAAGCTGTAAAATCTTTCAAAGGCTATACGTCCAGGATCTTAAGACAGGAATTTCCGTATCTTAAAACCAAGATGCCGACCCTGTGGACAAACAGCTATTTTGTATCTACCGTGGGCGGTGCCCCGCTGGAAACAGTAAAGCAGTATATTGAGAACCAGAAAACATCGCAGAGACAAAAGGACAAGATGGGATAATGCAAAAAGGAATCAAATTCAGGATCTACCCGAACAGAGAACAGAAAAACCTCATCCACAGAACACTGGGATGCTGCCGGCTCATCTATAACCGGGGGCTTGCCATGCGTAAGGAAGGCTATGAAAATGGGAAAAAGATCGGCTATACCCAGACGTCCGCCATGCTGACGGAACTGAAAAAACAGGAAGAGTTTGCTTTTCTGAAGGAAGCTGATTCCATTGCATTACAGCAGTCTTTACGGGATCTCGACCGGGGATTTGTGAATTTTTTTCAAAAGAGGGCGTCCCATCCAATCTTCAAAAGTAAACATAACCGGTTCCAGTCATACAGGACCATAAACCAAAAAGATAATATCCGCATTGTGGGAAGATATATCAAACTTCCAAAACTTGGTTTTGTCAAAGTGCGTCAGTCGATGGAAATTGGAAAGATCCATCATGTGACCATTGAGCATACGCCGTCAGGAAAATATTTTGCGGTCCTGAATGTTGACTTCGAACCGGACTCACGTCAAAATAATGGCGGAATGATCGGGATTGATGTTGGGATCAAAGAGTTCTATTCCGACAGTAATGGTAATACAGTATCAAATCCCAGATATCTGGAACGCTCTATGCGAAAACTCATAAGAGAGCAGCGCAGACTTTCCCGGAAGCAGAAAGGTTCCCAGAACCGCGACAAACAGCGGATCAGAGTTGCCAGAGTACATGAGAAGATAACCAATCAAAGGAATGATTTCCTGCAGAAACAGTCAACGCTGCTGGTGCGTGAAAACCAAACCATCTGTATCGAAGACCTGAATGTGAAGGGGATGCTCCGTAACCATAAACTGGCAAGATCCATAGCAAGTGTTTCCTGGGCAAAGTTTTTCAAAATGCTGGAATATAAGGCAGTCTGGTATGGAAATGAGATCTGCAGAGTACCAACGATGTATCCGAGCAGCCAGACCTGCAGTTGCTGTGGCTGCCAGAATCCTCTGGTAAAAAATCTGCGTATTCGTATCTGGGAGTGCCCAGAATGTCACGTGGTCCATGACCGGGATATGAATGCAGGCATCAATATCCTGAAAAAAGGACTGCAGATGCAGTATGCATAAAGACAGAAAACTGTACCGTAGGGCATACGGGAACAGTATAATCCAGCTTGTGGACACTGTGTAAGACATTGCAGTACCGTAAGGTATTCACCAATGCAGTAGTGGTAGAAGCAAGAATCCCTCTGCTTTAGCTGTGGGGAGTGTCAAGCCTGTACCTGCATCGATGAAGTCGGCAAACTGCCCTGGGTGCTTCAACATTTCCGGAAGTATAAGTGGGTGAAGGACCTGACACATTGAGAAAATGTTTATTAAAAAAATCCTTTTGATTTTATATCAGAAGGATTTTTTTTGTGGAAATCAGGCATCCTCAATTGTATAAAATAACTAAAAACCAACGCAGCAAATTATCAAAAAGCAACGAAATATCGAAAGCACTTCTAAAAAAAGACATGTGTCCTATGAAAAAAGGACCAACGCCGCTTATACTTTGAACTAACAAATGCGGATGACAAAATCAAAAAAACATGAAGGGAGACGCCATAATGAAACGGAAAATAATGGCAATATTATTAGCAGCAGCGATTACTGGATCGCTGGCAGGATGCGGAAGTACACAGGACAAAAATGCGGCTGATGCTTCTGAACAAAAAATGAAAGTAGCAATGGTAACAGACTCTGGTGATATCACCGACCAGAGCTTCAATCAGATGACTTACGAGGCATGTAAGACATGGGGAAAAGAAAACGATATTGAATTCAACTATTACAAACCACAGAGTGACTCCGATGAAGCAAGAACAGCAAGTGTGGATCAGGCAGTAGCGGATGGCGCGAATGTGATCGTATTATCCGGCTACGTATTTGCCCCGACTGTGATCGATGAATCGGATCTTTATCCGGAAGTTAAATTTCTGGCACTGGACGTAAGTGCCGGTGATATCTGCGAAAAAGGTATCGGAGAAGGATATGACTATAATCCGGATCACTACAATGTGACCGATTACTACAACGAAGATAACGTATACTGCTGTACTTATCAGGAAGAGCTTTCTGGATTTATGGCAGGTTATGCGGCAGTAATGCTTGGCTACCGTCATCTGGGATTCCTCGGAGGAATGTCTGTTCCGGCGGTCAACCGTTATGGATACGGATACGTACAGGGCGCGGATGCAGCGGCAAAAGAACTTGGAATTACCGATGAAGTGCAGGTCGAATATGTATGCGGCGGACAGTTCTATGGAGATGCAGATATCACAGCTTACATGGATACCTGGTATGGATCAAAAGGTGTAGAAGTCGTATTTGCCTGTGGTGGAGGTATCTATACTTCAGCGGCAGAGGCGGCAGTCAAGACCGGTGGAAAAGTAATCGGTGTTGACCTGGATCAGTCAGTAACGATCAATGAGTACAAAGACGGACTGACCGTGACATCTGCGATGAAAGGCCTGCAGGTCACCATTGACAATGTACTTGATGCGATCCTGAATGACGAATGGGATGAGTACGTAGGAAAGATCGAAAACCTTGGAATGGAATCACCGGACCCGGCTGAAAACTATGTACAGCTTCCGGAAGAGACGACACAGTGGGATGATACTTTTACAAAAGAAGATTATCAGAAACTGGTAGAGAGAATGTACAACGGAGAATATGAAGTCTCAAGTGACAGCACAACATTCCCGGAAACAGAGATCACAGCGACCGATTACGGCAGCATTAAATAACAGGAATAATAAGCGGTGAAATAAAGGAGGAAAATAATGAGTGAGTATGTTATTGAGATGTTAAATATAACAAAACGCTTTCCGGGTATTGTAGCGAATGACAATATTACATTTCAGCTAAAAAGAGGTGAGATCCATGCACTGCTTGGAGAAAATGGTGCCGGAAAATCAACGCTGATGAGTGTTTTGTTTGGATTGTATCAGCCGGAAGAAGGAGAGATCCACAAAGACGGTAAAAAAGTTGAGATCCAGGACCCGAATGATGCCAATGAACTTGGAATTGGTATGGTCCATCAGCATTTTAAATTAGTAGAATGCTTTTCCGTACTGGACAACATTATGCTTGGAGTAGAAACTACGACAAAAGGTGGCTTCCTTAAGAAAGACGAAGCAAGAAAAAAAGTAGTAGAGCTGTCTGAGAAGTACGGACTTGCCGTTGACCCGGATGCAAAGATCGAAAATATCACCGTGGGTATGCAGCAGAGAACGGAAATCCTGAAAATGCTGTATCGTGATAATGAAGTCCTGATCTTTGATGAGCCGACAGCAGTACTTACTCCGCAGGAAATCCAGGAGCTCATGGTGATCATGAAAAATCTGGCGGCAGAGGGAAAGAGCATTTTGTTTATCACTCATAAACTGGCTGAGATCATGGCAGTAGCAGACCGCTGCAGCGTTCTTCGAAAAGGAAAATACATCGGAACCGTAGATATCAAAGATACTACTCCGGAAAAACTTTCCGCAATGATGGTTGGAAGAGATGTAAACTTTATTGTCGACAAAAAGCCGGCCAAAACAGGAGATGTTGTATTAAGCGTAAAAAATATGACGGTTGCATCAAAACAGCATAAGAATAATGCTGTAAATAATGTATCTTTTGATGTCAGAAGAGGAGAGATCGTATGCATAGCAGGAATTGACGGAAATGGCCAGTCAGAACTGGTATACGGTCTGTCCGGACTGGAACCGTTAAAAGAAGGAACGATCACAATGAATGGTCAGGATATTACCAATATGCCGATCCGCAAACGTATCACTTCCGGCATGAGCCATATTCCGGAAGACAGGCATAAACATGGCCTGGTACTTGATTATTCACTGGAAGACAACATTGTTCTGGAACGTTATTTCGAACCACAGTTTACAGACCGCTTCGGTTTCCTGAAGAGAAAAGAAATCAGAAAGTATGCGGATCGTCTGATCAAACAGTACGATATCCGTTCCGGTCAGGGACCGATCACAACAGTACGTTCCATGTCCGGAGGAAATCAGCAGAAAGCGATCATCGCGAGAGAAATCGACAAAGATCCGAAATTCCTGATCGCAGTACAGCCGACCAGAGGATTGGATGTCGGTGCGATCGAATACATTCACAAACAGCTTGTGGCTGAGCGTGATGCAGGAAAAGGTGTATTATTGGTAAGTCTTGAACTGGATGAGGTCATGAATGTCTCAGACCGCATTCTGGTCATGTATGAGGGCGAGATCGTCGGAGAATTTGACCCGAAAAAAGTATCCGTGGAAGAGCTTGGATTATACATGGCAGGTTCGAAGAGAAAGGGGACAAAAGAAAATGGATAAAAAACAGAAACTTCTGAGAAATAATGGATTTCAGACGGTACGGGCATCTCTGATCTGTATTATCATAGGTCTTATCATTGGATTTGTCGTACTGCTGATCATTTCACCTGCCGGAGCAGGAAAAGCGATCACTGCGATCTTGAAAAACTTTTTCTATTATCCGAATGCCGCAGCGGCGACGAAATATTTTGGAACGACGTTGATAAAAGCATCTGCACTTTTGATGTGTGCATTATCTGTTATATTTGCCTACAAAGTAGGCCTGTTCAATATCGGTGCTGCAGGCCAGTATGTGATCGGTGCAGGCGGATGCCTGTATATGGCATTAAAGTTTAACATGCCGTGGTATGTATGCCTGATAACAGCAGTAGTTATGGCTGCTCTTATAGGCGGGATTTCAGGCGCATTAAAGGCATATCTGAATGTAAATGAAGTAATTTCCTGTATTATGCTAAACTGGATTTCTCTTTACAGCATTAATATGTTATTATCACAGGTAAAGGATGGTTCTACACCATATACAAAATTATTATTCAGCTACAACAAGAGCGCAATGCTTCCGACAGCCGGATTAAATGAACTGTTTCACAATAAATATATGACGATCGGTGTACCGATGTCAGTTATCGTAGCGATCATTGTATGGGTCGTGCTGCAGAAAACAAAATTCGGTTTTGAATTAAAGGCAACAGGAATCAATAAACTGGCTGCAAAATACTGCGGTATGCGTGAAAAAAGAAATATCATCGTTACTATGATGATCTCCGGAGGTCTTGCAGGCTTTGGTGCAGGAATCTTCTACTTAAGCGGAATTGAACAGTGGATGGTGCAGCAGACGAGTGTGCCGGGGATGGGATTCAATGGGATCGCAGCGGCATTTCTTGGAGGCCTGAACCCGATCGGAACAATTTTTGCATCTTATTTTATCCAGCATATTACCAGCGGTGGTACTTATGTAGATACAACAACATACTGTACACAGATTTCTGATCTGATCTCAGCGTTTATTATTTATCTGTGTGCGTTTGTATTCTTCTTCAAGATCTGGTTTAACCGTTACCTGGACAAAAAAGAAGAAAGAAATGCAAAAGTAGAGGAAGGAGGCCGGAAATAATATGACATTATTAGTTCAGTACACATTGATCTTTGCATCCGTTCTGGCTCTGGTTGCCCTTGGAGGCTGTTTTTCTGAGCACAGCGGTGTAATTAATATCGGTCTGGAAGGTATTATGGTAATGGGAGCACTCGGTGGTGCTCTGGCAATGAAATTTATTCCGGCATCAACACCAGGAATCGTTTTATTTATCCTGATCGTGCTGACAAGTGCTCTGGTCGGAATGGTGTTTTCACTGTTCCTTGGAGTTGCGGCGATCCACTTCAATGCAGATCAGACACTGGTTGGAACAGCATTGAACTTAATGGGAACAGCAGCGGCAGTTGTTATCGTAAGAGCAATCAATGTGGCAGAAAATCCAGATAACGTATCTTCTACCGTAGTATATCGTCAGGCGAAACAGGTATTTCTGGTAAAGATCGGAGATTTTGAATTTAATTGGTTTATGCTGCTTGTTGTACTGGCAATCATTGCCTCACATGTAGTATTATATAAGACAAAGTTTGGTCTTCGTTTATGTGCATGTGGAGAGCATCCGCAGGCAGCAGATTCCGTAGGTATCTCTGTTTATAAGATGCGTTATGCAGGTGTACTGATCTCAGGTGCACTTGGCGGTCTTGGCGGTCTGGTCTACATCACTGCAGGTGTAAGTGAATGGAAATTTGAAAATGGTGTAGCAGGATTCGGTTTCCTGGCACTGGCAGTTATGATCTTTGGTCAGTGGAGACCGGTCAACATTGGACTGGCAGCACTGTTATTTGGATTTTTCCGCGCACTGTCAAATGTGTACACCGGATTTGCACCACTTGTAGCATTAAAACTTCCAAGCAGCTTATATAATATGCTGCCATACATTATTTCTCTTATCGTGCTTGCTTTTATTTCACAGAAATCAAGGGCACCAAAGGCAGAAGGAATCCCATACGACAAGGGACAGAGATAAAACAAAAAGAAATGAAAACAGGATATATAGTTACCGGAAAGAGAGGAAAAAAACATGAAAAATTATTCAGAAGACGCAAGCAAACAGTATCATATCCAGGTAGGTAAGGGAGAAGTCGGACGTTACGTTATTTTACCGGGAGATCCGAAACGCTGCGAAAAAATCGCAAAATATTTTGATGATCCGGTTTTTGTGGCAGACAATCGTGAATATGTGACTTATACCGGAACTCTGGACGGAGTAAAGGTAAGCGTGACTTCCACCGGAATCGGCGGACCGTCTGCTTCTATTGCAATGGAAGAACTTTATCGCTGCGGTGCAGATACTTTTGTACGTATCGGAACCTGTGGTGGAATGCAGCCAGAAGTAAAGAGCGGAGATGTTATCATTGCAACAGGTGCTATTCGTATGGAGGGAACCAGCAAAGAGTATGCACCGATCGAATTTCCGGCGGTAGCAGACCTGGAAGTGACTAATGCCCTTGTGGAAGGAGCTAAGAAAGAGGGCTGCGAATTCCATACAGGTGTAGTTCAGTGTAAAGATGCATTTTATGGACAGCATGAGCCGGAAACAAAACCGGTCAGCTATGAACTGATGAACAAATGGGAAGCATGGAAACGCCTCGGCTGCCTTGCTTCTGAGATGGAATCCGCTGCCCTCTTCGTAGTGGCAAGCCATTTAAGAGTACGTGCAGGATCCTGTTTCCTGGTACTTGCAAATCAGGAAAGAGAAAAATTAGGACTGGAAAACCCGGTAGTACATGACACAGAGAAAGCAATTCAGGTTGCAGTACAGGCGATCCGTGAACTGATCCGTGCAGACAAGGCGAGGGAAAATAATAGACCGGATAAGCTGATACAGATCTGAGCCGGACAGGCAGAAAGGAATATTTATGGAAACTTATAAGAGAGTATTTGTGATCGTTCTGGATTCACTTGGAATCGGCGCAATGCCGGATTCTGAAAAATTTGGTGACAAAGGTGTGGATACTTTTGGACATATCCTGGATAAGATGGGAAAACTGGATATTCCAAATCTTCAGAAACTTGGAATGCTGAATCTGCATAAAGGTGGAAATATGGAAGGTGTAGAGAAGCCACTGGGCCGCTATATGCGAATCGGCGAGGCCAGCAATGGCAAGGATACCATGACTGGACATTGGGAGATGATGGGAATTTACACAGAGAAACCATTTATCACTTTTACAGAAACAGGATTTCCAAAAGAACTGATCGATGAGCTGGAGAAGAGATGTGGCAAGCGTGTCATTGGAAATAAGAGTGCCAGCGGTACAGAGATCATCGAGGAACTTGGTGAGGAAGAAATCAATACAGGAGCGATGATCGTCTATACTTCTGCTGACTCTGTACTGCAGATCTGTGGAAATGAGGAGACTTTTGATCTTGCAAATCTGTATCGCTGCTGTGAGATCGCCAGAGAACTGACCATGAAAGATGAGTGGAGAGTCGGCAGAGTTATTGCCAGACCTTATGTCGGAAAGAAAAAAGGCGAGTTCAAGAGAACCAGTAACCGTCATGATTATGCACTCAAACCGACTGGCAGAACAGCGCTGAATGCATTAAAAGATGCAGGACTTGATGTGATCGGTGTCGGCAAGATCAATGATATTTTCTGTGGCGAAGGAATCACAGAGACGCACCATTCCGACAGTTCTGTTCATGGTATGCAGCAGACGCTTGAAATCTGTAAAGAAGATTTCCACGGACTCTGCTTTGTCAATCTGGTAGATTTTGACGCCCTGTGGGGACACAGAAGAAATCCGGAAGGATATGGCCATGAGATCGAGAAATTTGACAAAGGCCTGGGAGCTCTCATGGATGAACTGAGAGAAGATGATCTTCTCATCCTGACAGCAGACCATGGAAATGATCCGACTTATACCGGAACTGATCATACCAGAGAATATGTGCCGTTTGTTGCATATTCAAAGAAGATGAAGGAAACAGGTGCAATCGAGAACCAGGATACTTTTGGTGTGATCGGCGCGACTATTGCAGAGAACTTCGGCGTGGAGATGCCAGAGGGCACTATCGGAAAATCAATTCTCAAAGATCTGAAGTAATATATTATACTGGCGGAGAAAAGAATATGGGAGAACAGTATTTACATCAGAAGTGTCCCTTTTTAAAAGCCTTAAGCCAGGAAAAGAGGGAGCAGTTTGAAATATATTTTCGAACTGCTCCTGACTGGCTTATTGATTCATTGGTTGTAGAGAAAATAAAAAAAGGGACAACATTTATCAGAGAAAACAATCCGGCAGATACGATTTATTTTATCGTAGAGGGACTGATCGTAGCCACAGATTACCGCGTGCTTGGAGTCAGCTACGATTTTATGCAGTTTCAAAAAATGTATGCATTTGGTGGAATGGAATTTATCATGGATCTGGATGTGTACAAAACTTCACTTCGAACTGTAACAGACAGTATTGCAGTGAAGATTTCAAGAGCAATGTTTGAAAAATGGATGTACTCAGATATAAAAGCATTGAAATACGAAAGCAAACTGATAGGCGAATATCTGCTGGAACAGGCAAGAAATGAGCGCATCGTTCTCCTGATGAAAGGGACGGATCGTTTATGTCTGCTGCTTGTTTACCATTATGAGCAATATCAGAAAGATGGAATTCTTTGTGTAAAAGAAGGCCAGAAGAGCCTGGCAGATAAAACCGGAATGTGTCTGAAAAGCATAAACCGCGCAGTCAAAACACTTTCAGAACAAGGCCTGATCCGGAAACAGGGAAACAAAATCCTGGTGGAAAAACAACAGTACGAGAAAATGAAAGCACTGATCTCTGAGAAAACGGATATAGGATAGAATGCCATGTAGACGTAGGATGCAAAAAAAGCTATACTGTAGAAAAAGTACCAGAGGTGGCTGCGGGAATGAAAAATAAAATTTTGGTGATTGAGGATGACCGTGCAATTTCAGAATTGTTGTGTATGAATCTGGAAGCGGCAGGGTATGAGACTGTGGCAGCTTATGATGGGGAAGAAGCTCAGCGGCTGCTCTTATGGCATGAGGATGCAGATCTGGCAGTGGTGGATATCGTCTGGAGAAATAGGTATGAAGCTGTGGAAACGGACAGTACTTCTTATGCTGGTAACTTTATTGTGCGCGCTGATCCCGGTGGGCGCACTAAGCGTTTTTGTCACAGGAAAACGAAGTTTAAATAATGCCGCTGAGACATACGGGAGACAATTGGAAAATGGGAAGGCGCTACTGGAACAATTTTGGGATAACAGCAAATATGAACAGATGTCAGAGACCGGAAAGAAAGCCTATATGGGATTTCAGTTTCAACGATGCTGTGGAGCTGGCATGGCGTTGATCGATAAGAAAAGCAATGCTGCTATTGAAAATCTGACAGATTATGAATTTGTAGGAATTGAAAATCTGGGCTTGAAGAATGAAAATGATCCATATGCTTACAAGATACAGAAATTGGGGAAGAAATACCTTCTTCTTCAAAAAGTGGCTTTATCTAAACCAGAAGGATATGATGTCCTCTCTGTCCGGGAAGTCACGGAACTCTTTACAGAGTTGAGGCAGACAGCGGTCTGGTTTGCGGGTATCTATATGGCAGTGTTTCTGATTGCCGGTCTTTTTATTTACATGATGATGAAAAGGACTGTGGAACGGATGGAGAAACTGCAGGAGGTGGCAGAGAAACAGGAACTGCTTATGGGAGCACTTTCCCATGAAATGAGAACACCGTTAACATCCATTATTGGTTATTCAGATACCCTGCGTCATGTAAAGCTAAAAGACGAACAGAAAGATCGGGCACTGGAACACATTAACCGTGAGGGGAAACGTCTGGAGGCTCTTTCGGGGAAAATGCTACAGTTGCTGGGACTTTATCAGAACCACACCATACAGATGGAAATGACTCCGGCAGGGGACCTTTTAAATCATGTCATTGATATGGAAAAGGAACAGGCAGAGAAGAAAAAGGTGCAGCTAAAAATGGAATATGAAGCATTTTCCATGAAGATGGATCCTGCCTTGATGGAAAGCCTTCTGGTAAACCTGATCGATAATGCCCTAAAGGCCACGGATGCCGGCGGAAGTATTCTGGTAAAGGCATATGAAACATCTGGAAAAAAGATATTTGAGGTGTCTGATACAGGAATAGGAATTCCGGAGGAAGAACTGGGAAAGATCACAGATGCCTTTTATATGGTGGACAAATCACGAAGCCGTAAAGAAGGCGGCTCCGGGCTTGGACTGGCACTTTGTGTGAAGGTGGCAGAGATCCATGGTGGAAAGCTGAAGATTGAAAGCCAGCCAGGAGAGGGGACAACGGTAAGGGTTGTCTTCTGATTTACAAGTTGTTTACATTTTGATGAATACATTGGAAAGGCAATATGGTACTCTTTTCCTACAAGAAGAGGGTACCTTTTTAATATGGATAAGAAAGGATGGGGAAGTGATGAAAAAAATAAAAATGTTCATGGGAGCCGTTCTGTGTATGAATCTTTTAGTGGTATCAGGATGTGACAGTGTTGTCCAGTCTGCTGTTGTGGAAGAAAAGGATAAAACAGACCAGAAAAAAGAAGAAAACAAGGAAACAGTTCAGAAAACAGTTGCAGAACAGGTAGGGGCACCGGAAACTTATCAGGCAACGATCCAGGCAGACTTAAGATCAGCGGAGCGGGAGGATAAAGAAAATCCGATGAAGTTTACTTTGACAGCGGATGCACCGGTAAAAGTGCCAGATGTAGATGCAATCTGTTTAAAAAAAGTAAAGAGAGTGCTGATTTCTGAAGAGGAACAGAATAAGATAAAAGACACATTCGGCAAAGGACAGCCCGTGCAGGAAGAGAACAATGAGAATGAACAGGCAGGGACGTATACAGTAGATGGACTGACCTATCGGTACTCTTATACAAAGAGTGAACAGGAATCTGATGTGGAGGAACTTGGATTTCGGATCGCAAAGTTTATCTTTGACGATTGTGGAGATATGACCCTGGCACCGAGTGAGAAAAAAGAAAGGGAAGAACGTTTTCAAAATTATATAAAAGCAGGAAGCGGCAAAGTGTCTGAAAAAGAAGCAAAAGATAAGGTACCAAGTCTTGTTTCCGGGGACTGGGAGATATTTGAAAGCTTCTCAAAAAAACTTACCGAAGGAAGTACTACTTTGGAAAAAGATGATTTTATTTTTGAACGGATGATAGACGGGATCCCGGTTAATTATGTGAGAGAGACATCTTTGCCTGTTAATGAGCAGGCTCTCGAATGGGAAAACGAAGATGGAACACTTCATGAAGGACAGTCCGAAGGATGGGAGAGTGAAGTACTGACGATGGATTTTTGCAGTGGGACAATTCAGAGCTTTTTACACAGAAATCCTATTGAAACATCGAATATTTCAGATGAAGGGCTGTTTTTACTTCCTTTTGATGAGATTAAAGACATTTTTGAAAAAACGATCACATTGCAGATCATGACAGAAGACAAGAACAGACTGATTTCTGTCGATGGAGGAAGTGACTATCGTTATCCATCCATCGATGCACAGAGTGCGGAGATGACCATAACTAAGGTTCAGCTGGGCTATATGCGTATGCAGAGCGGAGACAATGACACAGAAGCAATCCTGATCCCGGTGTGGGATTTCTATGGAACATGGACATCCGAAGAACCGGAGTATGAGTATGGAAATGGAGCAGGGGATGGGCCTGTTATAGGAAACGTGACTATGGATGACGCTGGCGTTCCACTTCTTACGATCGATGCACGCGATGGCAGTGTGATACAAAGAGTGCAGGCTGGATGGGCTGTCTCTACGAAAAGCAAAGCTGCTACATGAAATGGATTATGAAAGTGAAAAAGTTATTTGTAGCATTTATGTTATGTGAAATAAAAACAAAACAAACAACAAAACAAAATTTCCTCTTGACCTAAAGTCAACTTCAGGTTGTAAACTATAATCAAACTTGAATAACTGCGTGTCGCATTCTCGTTAC
>NZ_JBBMEI010000086.1:0-12985 GCF_040096655.1 Blautia intestinihominis
AGTAAAAATATTTTAGCATAAACAAAGAAATGCCACAAGAGAAGGTAGTGCTGCAAAGAGACCCTTATTATGGAATAGATACTGGAATCTGAATATTCAAGACCATAGTAAAAGTGAATAAAAAAACATATAAATATTAGATGTAAATTATTGACGTTAACCAAATGGAATTATATAATAAAAATATAATGAAGTTGGGGAAAAGCCTTAGCGCGGAGTAAAAATAGTTTTTGACTTTTAGCCCCTGATATCATATTATAAAAATAATGCATGTTTCCAGTAATATGGAATTAAAAGGGAAACCGGTGCAAGTCCGGTACGGTCCCGCCACTGTAAAAGGGAGCTTTTTATCATATATGTCACTGCTTAAGAGGCGGGAAGACGATAAAATGCGATGAACTTAAGTCAGGAGACCTGCTTGCATTAAAAAAGGTTATTTCTTACGGTGTATAAGAAAGGCTTTATTTTTATACCTAAAATACATTTTAAGAAAAGGATCTTTTTTATTTCAGGAAAGGATGTGAGAAAAGAAAACTTGAATTTTTATACAAATACAACAGAAAGGTAAAAAAGGAATGAAAAAGATAATAAGTTTTATATTGACAATGATTATGCTGCTTACCTGTACCAGTATTTCAGTTATGGCAGCCGATACCCTGAATGATACAGCAGATCAGGATGAAAAAATGACGATAGGGGTGTCTGTATATAATCTGAATGATGCAGAAGTAAGAGCATTTAGAAATTATTTTGAAAATTATGTCGGCATGGCTTTTGAAGTCGAGTTTTTATATTCTTCCAGTATAAGTACAGCAGAAGAAGAAATCAGCTTTATCAACGAGCTTCATGAAAGAAATGTAAAGGGAATTATTTCTTTCCTTTCCTCAGATCTTGAAGAAGTTCTTCCGGTATGTGAAGAATATGGTATGTATTATGTACGTGGCTCAGGAACGATCAGTGATGAAATGTATGAGAAAGTAAAGGATAATCCTTATTTTCTGGGAACAATAGGAACATCTGTTGAAACAGAAATGGATGCGGCTGCCAATATGGCGGAGTATTTTGTTTCAGAGGATCAGAATAACCAGAATCATTACATAATAGCATGTGGAGGATCTGCTATCGGTAATGAGATGCATCGTCTGAGAACGATTGGTATTCTGAATAAGCTTCAGGAAGCATATGGCCTGTCATATGAGAAGTCTGTAGAAGAACTGGTGAATACGCAGGATACTGAAGAAATTGAAACAGGCAGTGACATTAAGATTACTCTGGTTCCGGGGTATCCAAAAGATCACCTGGATGAAAAGCTGGCTGATTCGCTGAATACAGGAGATTATAATGTTATTCTGAGTGTAGTGAGCGCAAGTGATTTTATCAAGATAATTGATGCTTATGAAGAAGAGAACAGTACAGATGTATTGTTGGGTTCCATTGACTGTTTTACAGAAGATACATACGAAATGTTTAATAAAAAGGGATATAACGGCAAGGAAAGAATCGACTATCTTGTAGGAAAATACGGTGCTATCGTTGCACCATCATTTGTTGCCATGAAAAATGCTCTGGAAGGCTTTGCAGAAGATTACCGTGAAGATGGAAGTGCTTTCCGGCTGCAGCAGTCATTCTGGACAGCGGATTCAGTAGATGAGTTTAATAAGCAGTATGCGTTATCTATTGGAATGTATGATAATACATATAGTGTAGAGGACATGATGGAAGTTCTGAAATCCTATACACCGGAAACAAATTTTGAGAAATTCCGGAAATTTACGGAAAAATAGATAGAAAATAAGAGTCTAAAATAATTGACGTATACATGATGGTATGTTATGCTAGATGAGTATTCATACGGTCATTTAATGATTTTAGAGATAAGTTCAGACCAGCAGAAGCGTCCTGCTGGTCTGATTAAAAGGGAAACCGGTGTAAATCCGGTACGATCCCGTCACTGTGATAGTTGGTTTTCAGCTGAATGCCACTGGAAGATATTTTTCTGGGAAGGTGCTGAAAATGGGTAAGCTTAAGTCAGGAGACCTGCTTATTTCTGGTAAAAGAGATTCTTGCGGACGACGAGAAATCCTGCTTAAGAGTTACAACTTCATGTGTTGCATATATATGTTTGATTCTTTAATGGTAAGATTTCGTGACGGATGTGGGAGCATCTGTCTTTTTTTTCGTTCAAAATCACAGGAATGGACAGTATGAGAAGGAAGAAAAACAACGAAGAAACAAAAAAAGAAAGGAAGTAAAGGATGAAAAAAACAAAAAGAGAATTACTTGTGTTAGCAGCGGCAACAACAGTTGCATTATTAATGGGAGTTACTGTACAGGCGAAGGGTGATGAGAAGGTTTTAAACTTCGGATGTCAGATGTACACAGATGGATGTGTAAACAGTGCAAATGATGAAAACAGTGGATGGAATGCTATGAGATATGGTATTGCTGAAGCATTATTTAAATTCGATGACAATATGGAAGTTATCCCGTGGCTTGCTGAGAGTTATGAAGTAAATGACGAGCATACAGAATGGACGATCAAGCTGAAAGACGGAATTAAATTCTCTGACGGATGTGATTTAACTCCGACAAAGGTAAAAGAGTATTTTGATCACATGAAAGAGGTAGGACCTTCCGGATCTGCCAAACCGGAGAAATATCTGGAATTTGAAGCAGAAGTTACTGTAGATGATGATGCAAATACTATTAACATCAAAACAAGCAAACCATATGCAAACCTTGTAGGACAGCTCTGCCACCCAACTATGGGAATCACAGATGTAGAACATATTGAAAACTACGATAATGGAATTATTGGAACAGGTCCATACAAGATTGAAGAATTCAATGGTGTAGGTGTTGGTTATACATTAGCTGCAAATGAGTATTATCGTGAAGATGTTCCATACGATAAGATCAATCTGCTGTTCATGGGAGATAACTCCGCAAAAACAATGGCTCTCCAGAGTGGTCAGGTAGACTTGGTTGAGAATATCACAAATGTAGCAGATATTCAGGATTTCCAGGACAGTGATGACTTTACTGTTGATATTGCATCCGGTGTACGCTGCGGATTTGCATGGATGAACTTTGATGGTGTTCTTGGAAACAAAACACTTCGTCAGGCAATCCTGATGGCAATTGACTATGATACAATCTGTAATTCCAGAACAATCGGTGGACTTTATACACCAGGATTTTCCGTACTGCCATCTACTCTGAACTATGATTACGACAAACTTGAGAATCCATATACCTATGATCCGGAAAAAGCAAAACAGATTCTGGATGATGCAGGAATCGTTGACACAGATGGAGATGGAATCCGTGAACTGGATGGCCAGAATATCAACCTTAGATATATTTCTTATGAAAACCGTCTTCTGAATGACTTTGCAGATGCTCACGCACAGTATCTTGCAGAAATCGGCATCGGTGTTGTTCCTGAATACGGAAGCTCAGATGATCAGTGGAGTAAACTTGCAGCACTGGATTATGACTTTAATAACAATAACTGGATCACTGTTGGTACCGGAGATCCTCTGGCATATATGGCTAACTGGGCAACTGATACCAGCTACTGCGCATACTCCAACCCGGACTATGATAAGTTATATGAAGAATTAAAAGGTGAAATGGATCCGGAAAAGAGAAAAGATCTGATCTTCCAGATGCAGCAGATCCTGGTAGATGATGCAGCGGTTCTGATTGATGGATACTACAACTCATCTATGATCTACAGTAAGAAAGTTGGTTCTGCACATATCCATACAGCAGATTACTACTGGCTGTCAACAGAAATTACTCCTGCAGAATAAGAAAAGTCTGCGAATTGTGAAGTTACTGAATAGTTACAAACAGAAATAAAAAGAGGTGTCTTTTTTGAGTAAAAAGCAAATAATCAAGCGTTTATTACAGATTGTGATCGTATTGATCGGTATCAGCTTTATTACATTTGCACTGACCTTTATGTCACCAGGTGACCCTGTACGAAACATGTACACGGCAACCGGTGTAATGCCTACTGAAGAAATGGTTCAGGAGACACGCGAGGAACTTGGTCTGAATGATCCGTTTCTGGTGCAGTATACCAGATGGCTTAAGAACTGTCTGAAAGGTGACTTTGGCAAATCATACAGCTTAAATAAACCAGTTACAGAACTTCTTGCAGCCAGATTATGGCCGACTTTGAAACTTACATTAATGGCCATGATCCTTATGCTGGTTATTTCTGTACCTTTAGGTATGTTGTCTGCCATATATAAAGATAAATGGATCGATTATCTCGTCCGGGGAATTACATTCCTCGGATGTGCGATGCCTAACTTCTGGGTTGGACTTCTGTTAATGCTGGCATTCTGTGTTTATATCAATGCATTTCCGGTTATCAGTTCTGCGGGAGACTTTAAGAGTCTGTTTCTTCCGGCTTTGACACTTGCGATTGCAATGTCTTCCAAATATACCAGACAGGTAAGAACAGCGGTGCTGGATGAACTGAGTCAGGATTATGTGATCGGTGCACAGGCAAGAGGAGTAAAGAAATCAAAGATTATCTGGGGCAATGTATTTCCAAATTCATTGCTTCCGCTGATCACAATGTTTGGTCTTTCCATAGGATCACTTCTTGGAGGAACCAGTGTTGTAGAAGTAATCTTCTCTTATCCGGGTCTTGGAAACCTTGCAGTTTCAGCAATCACATCCAGTGATTACAATCTGATCCAGGGATATGTATTATGGCTTGCCCTGATTTATATGGTCATTAACCTGATCGTTGATGCATCTTATGTTTATATTGATCCACGTATGCGTTTAAAGGAGTAGAATCATGAAAAAGAAAAACAGATTTTTAGCAAATAAAACTTTTGTCGTGTTTTCTATTCTTGCAGTCTGTATTATTCTGACAGCAGTATTTGCACCGGTGGTAACCAGAGGGGTTGACCCGTTAAAAGGTTCTCTGGTAGATGCACTGCTTCCGCCATGCAAGGAACATATTTTTGGAACCGACAAAATGGGCAGGGATATTTTTTCAAGAGTTATTTATGGAGCACGTGCATCTCTGTCAGCAACCTTTGGTGTTGTTGCCCTGATCTTTCTGGTGGGAACTGTTACCGGAGTCCTTGCAGGATATTTCGGAGGTGTCATTGATGCTGTTATTATGCGAATTGCAGATATGATGCTTGCTTTCCCAGGACTGGTACTTGCTCTTGCTGTTGCAGGTATTATGGGCGCAAGTATCAAAAATGCGATCATCGCTATTGTAGTAGTAAGCTGGACCAAATATGCGCGTCTGGCACGAAGCCTGGTTATGAAGATCCGTGACAGGGATTATGTATCAGCAGCGATCGTTACCGGTTCCAAAACACCGTATATGCTGTTTCGATATATGCTTCCAAATGCACTTCCTACACTGATCATTACTGCTGCGACAGATATAGGTTCCATGATGCTGGAACTGGCAGCAATGTCCTTCCTGGGATTTGGCGCGAAGCCGCCGGCACCGGAATGGGGTTATATGCTGAATGAAGGAAGAGCGTGTATGCAGTCCGCTCCGTGGCTGATGATCTTCCCGGGTCTTGCTATTTTTGTAGTAGTTGTTGTATTTAATATGCTTGGGGATTCCATCCGTGATATCCTCGATCCAAGAAATGAGTAGGAGGAATAAACATGCTGAAATTAGATAATGTGACAATCTCCTACAAAAATGTTCCAACTGTTCAGAATTTTAATCTGGATATGAAAGAGGGACAGATCGTTTCTCTGGTAGGAGAATCCGGAAGTGGAAAAACCACTGTTATCCGTGCTGTTCTGGGACTTCTTGCAGGTGGCGGTAAGGTCACAGAAGGAAGTATTACATTTGAAGGAGAAGACCTCTTATCCTATACACCGGAACAGTGGAGAAAACTTCGTGGTTCTGATATTTCCATGATTTTTCAGGACAGTGGTGCAATGATGAATCCGACACGTAAAGTCGGAAAAGTATTCACAGAATATATTCTTACTCATGAGAAAATTTCCAAAAAAGAGGCATGGAGTAAGGGAATCGCAATGCTGGAGCGAATGAGACTTCCGTCTCCGGATAATATTATGGAATCTTATCCTTTCCAGTTATCCGGTGGTATGAGACAGCGAGTTGGTATTGCGATGGGAATGACTTATCAGCCGAAGCTTCTTCTTGCAGATGAACCGACTTCTGCACTGGATGTAACAACGCAGGCACAGATCGTGCGTCAGATGATGAAGCTCAGAGATGATTATCATACAGGCATTATTGTAGTAACCCATAATCTGGGTGTAGCTGCCTACATGTCAGATTATATTGTTGTAATGAAGAACGGAAAAATGGAAGACCAGGGAACAAGAGAGTATATTCTGAAAGAATCAAAGAATGAATATACCAGAAAACTTCTGGAGGCAGTTCCATCCCGGGGAGGTGAACGATATGTCTGAAAAAAGAGAAGTAATACTGGAAGCGAAACATGTAACCAGAAGATTTGCGGCATCACATGGACGTACTCTGCTGGCGAACAATGATATTAATCTGAAAATGTATAAAGGTGAAACACTGGGTCTGGTAGGAGAATCCGGATGTGGTAAGAGTACATTTATGAGATTTCTGGTTTCTCTTGATACACCTTCAGAGGGTGAGATTCTGTACCGCGGTACAGATATCACGAAATTAAAGGGAGAAGAACTGAGAAATAACCGTCAGAACATTCAGATGGTATTTCAGGACCCGACCTTATCTTTTAATCCGAAAATGAACATTCGTGATATTGTGTGTGAGCCTTTGATGAATTTCAAAAAGATTAAGAAATCGGAGAAGGATGCTGTCTGCAGAAAACTTCTTGAAATGGTAGAATTACCAGGAGATTTTGCAGATCGTTATCCTCACAATATGAGTGGTGGACAGCGTCAGCGTGTTGCGATCGCGAGAGCACTGGCACTGGAACCGGAGATCGTTGTTCTGGATGAAGCAACTTCAGCTCTCGATGTTTCTGTTCAGAAAACCGTAATTGAACTGATTACAAAGCTTCAGAGAGAAAAGAATATTACATTTGGTTTTATCTGTCATGATATTGCACTGGTTCAGCTGGTGGCACATCAGGTGGCTGTTATGTATCTTGGAAACCTCGTAGAGGTTCTTCCTGGAAAAGACCTCGATATGAAAGCGATGCATCCATATACAAGAGCACTGATGGGTGCAGTATTTGATATTAATATGGACTTTTCCAAACCAATTGAGAGTATTGAAAGTGAAGCTCCGAGCCCGTTGGATCTTCCACAGGGATGCCCGTTCCAGGGAAGATGTGAACATTGCATGGATATCTGTAAAAAGGAGAATCCACATCTTATAGAAGTAGAAGACGGTCACAGTGTTGCCTGCCATTTGTTCAAAAAAGGTGGCAGATAATGAAAAAAGATAGTCTGATTTCTGGAAATATAGGAAAAGCATTATTACTTTTTGTACTTCCACTGATTGCGGGAAGTTTGATTCAGCAGTTGTACACAACGGTTGATGCGGTTATTGTTGGTCAGTTTACCGGAAAAATCGGACTTGCAGCAATTGACTCTGTGCATACACTTTTTAAGTTTCCGCTTAACTTTATGAACGGACTTGCAACAGGTGCAACGATTATGATCTCCAGATATTTTGGAGCAAAAGATAAAGAAGGACTGCATTGTGCAGTGCGGACAGCTCTTTTACTCGCCGGTATTCTGGGAATTGTCTGTGCTGTAGCCGGTGTAATTTTTTCTCCATGGCTGCTTGATATCATGTCTGTTCCGGAAGAAGTCCGTGCAGGATCACTGATCTACTGCCGCATTTATTTTGGCGGAATATGGGCAATGATCCTTTATAACATGATGGCTGGAGTCCTGCGGGCATTTGGAGACTCTAAAAATCCTTTATATGTACTGGTAGTATGCAGCGTGGTAAATATTGTTGCAGACCTCATGATGGTAGGGCTTTTGCATACCGGTGTTGGAGGTGCGGCAGCGGCTACTGTACTTTCGCAGATTGTAAGTGTGGTACTTACTATGCATTTTCTCAGAACTTCTGATTTCCTGGAAGAAAAGATAGGAATCAGAACAATGAGAATCTGCAAAGAGCATATGGGAATGATGCTAAACAAAGGTTTTCCATTGGCTCTTCAGTCTATGCTGTTTCCGATTGCCAATTCTATTGTTCAGGCAAGTGTCAACACAATGGGAACTGACAGTATTGCGGCATGGGGAATCTGTGATAAACTGGATTTACTGATCTGGCTGATCGCGGATTCTATGGGACCTGTACTGACGACATATACCGCACAGAATCTCGGTGCCGGTAAGACGAAGAGAGTAAAGAAAGGAGCACTGATCGGTACTGGGTTATCTGTAATCGCAGTAGGAATTATCAGTCTTGTTCTTTACTTCGGTTCAGGACTGATCGGACCGTTATTTATTGATCAGAAAGACGTTCCGACACTGATCCCGCTGGTTGTAAGATATATGCAGATGATGGCACCTTTTTTTGTATTTTATGCAGTTGCAGAGGCGCTTTCAGGAGCCTGCTGTGGTCTGGGTGAAACGCTGGTACCGATGATTACTACATTACTTACAATTTGCCTGTTTCGAGTAGTATGCATTTTGCTTGTTTTACCGTCATTTAAAACAATGGAATGTATTGTATGGATCTATATTGGATCATGGGTTGTGTCCGGTGTTACTTTTGCTGTTTTATATCTGGCAAAGGTCGAAAAATTCTACCATAAGAAAAGTAAATAAAAAGATTATAATCATTTCGCAAATGATAGATGAGACAGAGGGTGCAGCAGGAAGAAGAATCAGACGGTATCCTCTGTTTTTATATCATAGGAAATGATTCCGTAATGTTCCTATGATATAAGAATTTGATATTTGCAATTTTTTTAACAATAAGTTATTGACAGAGAATAAAAAGCTGTTATAATAAAATTAACAAATGAACAAGTGCTCATATGATGATGTGAAAATCTATTCATGAGCCGGAAAGGAAAAAATACAATGAAAAAGACTTACAAAATCGACGTAGACTGCGCAAACTGTGCAAACAAAATGGAGGAAGCTGCTAAGAATACAGCTGGTGTTAAGGATGCAACAGTAAACTTCATGATGCTGAAAATGATCGTTGAATTTGAAGAAGGACAGGATCCGAAAGCAGTTATGAAAGACGTTCTGGCAAACTGCAAGAAGGTAGAAGACGACTGCGAAATCTATCTTTAATTCAGGAGCGATTCCTGTTGATGATATATTTACGGGAATTGTCGTAAATTAGCAGAGAGGGACTGCAGCACAGAGATATGTCAGACGGTTATGGTTATCCACTGATATATGTTCTGGCGGCGGTCCTGTTTTATAAGAAGTGAGGTATTAAGATGAATAAGAAGCAAAAGAAGATGCTGATCAGAATCATCGTAGCGGCGGTATTGATCGTGCTTTTTTCTAAATTACCGATAGATGGATATGTCAGATTTGGACTGTTTATGATTCCATATCTGGTAATTGGCTATGATATTCTTCAGAAGGCATTTAAAGGTATCAGAAATAAACAGGTATTCGATGAGAATTTCCTGATGGCAGTAGCTACTGTGGGAGCAATTCTGCTCGGAGATTATTCTGAAGGTGTTGCGGTTATGCTGTTCTACCAGATTGGAGAACTTTTCCAGAGTTATGCAGTAGGAAAGAGCAGACGTAACATCAGTGAACTGATGGATATCCGTCCGGATTATGCCAATATTGAAGTAGATGGAAAACTTGAACAGGTAGACCCGGATGAAGTTGAAATTGGTACTGTAATTGTTGTACAGCCAGGAGAAAAAGTTCCGATTGATGGTGTGATCATTGATGGTGTTTCTACTTTAAATACTAGCGCTCTGACCGGAGAAAGCCTTCCAAGAGATGCAAAAGCCGGGGATGAAGTAATCAGCGGATGTATCAATATGACAGGTGTTCTGAAAATCCGTACGATCAGAGAATTCGGAGAATCTACCGTATCCAAGATTCTGGAACTTGTGGAGAATTCCAGTTCCAGAAAATCAAAATCAGAGAATTTTATTTCAAAGTTTGCCAAATATTATACTCCGGTTGTATGCTACGGAGCACTTGCACTTGCTTTTATTCCCCCGATCGTACTTTTGATCATGGGAAAACCGACTATGTGGGGTGATTGGATTTACCGAGCACTTACTTTCCTGGTAATCAGCTGTCCATGCGCACTGGTGATCAGTATTCCTTTAAGCTTCTTTGCAGGAATCGGTGGAGCAAGTAATCAGGGCGTTCTGGTTAAAGGTTCCAACTATCTGGAAACACTTGCACAGACCAGCTATGTGGTATTTGATAAAACCGGTACAATGACACAGGGTGTTTTTGAAGTAAGCGGAGTTCATCATAATGAGATTTCAGATGAAAAACTGCTGGAATATGCAGCTCTTGCAGAATGTTCTTCTTCCCACCCGATCAGTAAGAGTCTTCAGAAAGCATATGGAAAACCAATTGACAGAAACAGAGTCACTGATATTGAGGAAATCAGTGGTAACGGTGTGACTGCAAAAGTGGATGGTATATCTGTAGCAGCAGGAAATGCAAAATTAATGAAACGCCTTGGAATTTCCTATCAGGAATGTCATCATGTTGGTACAGTAATTCATATGGCTGTAGATGGAAGATATGAAGGTCATATTCTTATTTCTGATATTCTGAAACCTCATGCAAAAGAAGCAATTGCTGAATTGAAGAAAGCTGGTATCAAGAAAACAGTTATGCTTACCGGAGATTCTAAACGTGTTGCAGATCAGGTAGCAAAAGAACTGGGAATTGAGGAAGTTTACAGTGAACTTCTTCCGGCTGATAAAGTAAGTAAAGTAGAAGAATTACTTCATCAGAAATCCGAAAAAGAGAAGCTTGCATTTGTGGGTGACGGTATCAATGATGCGCCGGTACTGTCCAGAGCAGATATTGGTATTGCTATGGGTGCACTGGGTTCTGATGCAGCGATTGAAGCAGCAGATATCGTACTGATGGATGATGATCCGCTGAAAATTTCCAAAGCGATTAAGATTGCAAGAAAGTGTATTCATATTGTATATGAGAATATTTATTTTGCAATTGGCATTAAGATTTTGTGTCTGATACTTGGTGCGCTGGGAATTGCCAATATGTGGATGGCTATTTTTGCAGATGTAGGTGTTATGATCATTGCGGTATTAAACGCAATCCGTACTTTATTTGTAAAAAACCTGTAACTGTGAAGGTACTGAACAGTTACAAAAATTTATAGAATAACAGACAGTTGCAGACAGGAAGGAAAATGGTGAAAGCGTGGAAAAACATAAAGACGAGGCTTGTGACTATTATGAAATTCATGAAGATTCAATGGAAATTATAAATAAAACAATGCCAGAAGAGACGGAACTTGAGGATTTGGCAGATTTGTTTAAGATTTTCGGAGATTCTACAAGAATCCGTATTCTGTTTGTGCTTTTCGAAACAGAGGTATGTGTATGCGACCTTGCGAAAGCACTGAATATGACACAGTCTGCAATTTCCCATCAGCTTAGAATCCTGAAGCAAAACAAACTGGTGAAGAACCGACGAGAGGGAAAGTCCATTTTTTATTCTCTGGCAGATGATCATGTGCGGACGATTATCAATCAGGGAAGAGAGCATATAGAAGAAAATTAATCCGATGTGAACGTATGGTAAAAGTAAAAAGCAGGGAGTTGATATTTCAAGTATTGGCTCCCTGTTTGAAAATATAAAAGTTTTATATAACTAACTATTGAAAGTGGAATTTACAGAATGAAATAAGAGCCTGCCAGTGGATGATAAGATCTGGCAGAGATGGAATGAGTGGAAGGAGAAGATTTGATGCGAACATTACGAGTAGCAGACCTGGAAGCAAAACCGGGTGAGAAAGTATCAGGATTTGTGCACATCATCGGGGCAGAATTCGGAATTCCGGTAACACTGATCTGTGGAGAAAAAGAGGGGGAGACTGTTCTGATCTCCGGTGGGGTACATAATGCAGAATATGTAGGAATTCAGGCAGCTATGCAGCTTGCAGATGAGCTGGATCCGAAGAAGATCGCAGGAAATATCATAGTGATCCGTCTGATGAACCGAACTGGATTCGAACACCGTACCATGAGTCTTACTTATGAGGATGGAAAAAACCTGAACAGAGTTTTCCCTGGAAATCCGAATGGTACACTTAGTGACAGGATCGCTTATACTGTTGTGACAGAATTTTTCCCGAAGGCAGATTACTATGTGGATCTGCACTGCGGTGATGGATTTGAGGGACTGGTATCTTATGTATACTGTACAGGTGCAGCAACTCCGGAAGTAGCTGCAAAAAGCCGGGAGATGGCGGAAATCGCACATGTGGACTATCTGGTAACTTCCATGTGTGGAACAGGCGGAGCTTATAACTATGCCGGAAGCATGGGAATCCCGAGTATCCTGCTGGAACGTGGACACAGTTCCCGCTGGTGCGAAGATCTGGTAGCGGAGGATGTTCATGATGTGAAGAATATCCTCAGACATCTGAGAATCCTTCGCGGGAAGTCCCATATTCATGGCAAACCACCGATAGAAGTAAGTCCTGTGATCTATGAAGATGCCCCGGTATCAGGCTGCTGGTATCCGGCGAAACAGCCCGGTGAGACCTTTAAAGAAGGCGAAGTACTGGGAAGAATCTGCGATTATTTTGGACGTGAACTGTTTGTGTACAGAGCCCAAATGGGTGGTATTATTCTTTATCAGACCATCAGTCTGTGCATTATGAAGGATACGCCGATGGTTTCTTATGGTACCTGGGATGAGGATACACAGGGTAAGATTGAAGTAGGATGTGAAGTGTGCGGAAATGAGAAACATAAGCATGGACACCATCATCATAAATCAGAGGAAAAACATCATAAACGGCATGAATATCATAAGCATCCTGAGGATAAATAAATACTTA
>NZ_JBBMEI010000087.1:0-12814 GCF_040096655.1 Blautia intestinihominis
AAAAATCTGATGCAAAAATGGAAGAATAAGATCAGGGTCAGGCTGTCCGCCCTGGATAAAAAGAAACTGGTTCTTACCAATATCCCATATATCTTAACTGCTTTTTATACAAATCGGGCATCATTTCTTTACAGAAACAGTCTGGGAGAAGATATTGGGAACAAGCTATTATATGCGATGGAACATGCAGACAGGATTCTTACTGGATTGCAGCCAAGTTTTAACTGGCGTGATATGCTGACAGGAATTGTAGCAGCTGTCATTCTGAAATTACTGGTATGGCAGAAACAGTCAGATGCAAAGAAACTCCGGAAAGGAATCGAGTATGGTTCAGCCAGATGGGGAAACGCTGAGGATATTAAACCTTATATGTCGGAAGATCCCTGGATGAATATTCCATTAACAGCAACAGAAGCATTGACTATGGAAAGTAGACCTAAACAGCCAAAGTATGCAAGAAATAAAAATATAGTGGTCATTGGCGGCAGTGGTTCCGGAAAAACTCGATTTTTCGTTAAGCCGTCAGTCATGCAGATGAACTGTTCCATGGTCATTACAGATCCGAAAGGCACTCTGATCGAGGAGTGCGGGAAGATGTTAGCAAAGGGACCACCTAAGAAAGATAAGAATGGAAATATTATGAAAGATAAATCAGGAAAAGTGGTACACGAACCATATGTGATTAAGGTTCTGAATACTATCAACTTTTCCAAATCGCTTCATTACAATCCATTTGCTTATATACGGTCTGAAAAAGATATCCTGAAGCTGGTTACAACAATTATTGTTAATACCAAAGGCGAAGGGGAAAAAGCTTCCGAAGATTTTTGGGTGAAAGCAGAGAAGCTGTTGTACACGGCATTGATTGCTTTTATCTGGTATGAAGGAGATGAAGAGGAAAAGAATCTGAATACCCTTCTGGATCTTTTGAATGAAAGCGAAACCCGTGAAGAGGATGAAACTTACCAGAATCCAGTGGATATGATGTTCCAGGAACTGGAAGAAAGAGATCCGCAGCACTTTGCGGTCAGACAGTATAAAAAATACAAAATGGCGGCTGGCAAAACAGCCAAAAGTATTCTTATTTCCTGTGGTGCGAGGCTGGCACCATTTGATATAGCAGAACTTCGTGAGATCATGTCTTATGATGAAATGGAACTGGATAAGATCGGGGACAGGAAGACAGCCTTGTTTTTGATTATGTCCGATACAGATACAACATTTAACTTTGTGATTGCCATGTTACAGTCACAGCTTTTCAATCTGCTTTGTGACAAAGCAGATGATGAATATGGTGGAAGACTGCCAGTTCATGTGCGTGTCATTGCTGATGAGTTTGCCAATATTGGACAAATTCCTCAGTTTGACAAGCTGATTGCAACCATCCGAAGCAGGGAAATCTCTGCTTCTATTATTTTGCAGTCACAGAGTCAGCTAAAGGCAATGTATAAGGATAGTGCAGATACTATTCTGGGTAACTGTGATACCACACTATTTCTTGGAGGAAAAGAGAAAACTACCTTAAAGGAAATGAGCGAGCTTCTGGGTAAGGAAACCATTGACCTGTATAACACTTCGGAAACGAGGAGCAATCAGAAGTCCTTTGGATTGAATTACCAGAAAACAGGCAAACAGCTGATGACAGAAGATGAGATTGCAGTCATGGATGGTGGAAAATGTATCCTGCAGATCCGTGGGGCCAGACCATTTTTCTCGGACAAATATGATATCACGAAACACAAAAACTATCGGCTTCTTGCAGATGAAAACGAGAAGAACCGGTACAAAGTTGAGAAAGAGTTAAATCCGCAGTATACACCGAAATCTGAAGAAGAGGTGGAAGTAATTCATGTAGAACTGTCGGAGTAACCTTGGGAATGAACAGAAAATAATGAGGAAAGGAATAACTGACACTAGGTGCACCGGCTTTTTAGTCGGTGTATTTTCGTTCCCGTAAACACCTGAAAGAAGTCAGTTTTGGTGAATGTATATGGCATTTTTTAGCAGTGCAATTACAACTTTAAAAACTCTTGTAGTCGCAATCGGCGCAGGTCTTGGCGTGTGGGGTGTCGTAAACCTTCTGGAAGGATATGGAAACGACAATCCCGGTGCTAATGCTCATGTGCGGTAAAGTAATAAAAAGATTTAGGTAGCCGCCTTAACTATTCCTAAATAAGATAATATGCACAGTATTTTCTCGTAAATAGAAAATAAATTATTGCATTTTACCAATTATTATGTTAAAATGACAATGTAACAAAGAGCTATGTATTTTTAAGGAAAGGGAGGAACTTATGAATTTAAGAAAATCTATTTTAGCACTTTCAGTAGTAGCTGGAATTGTAGCTGCTCCAATGACTGTATTTGCCGCTCATACTCATAGTTGGGGTTCTCCCCAGTACTATGGATATGAAGATGAAATGCCTGGTATATATGATGACTGAGATAAATGTGCGACACGTCATGTATATAATTACAAACAATGTTTAATTTGTGGAGAAGTAAGCATTTATGAAGTTGAGACGATTGAAATGTCTCACAAATGGGTGAATGGTGCATGTGTATATTGCAACAAAGGTTACGCGAAAGAGATAAATTAACATAGTATCATTACCGGCAAGTTTATAATCAAAAAATAGAAAGCATTGAGAATATTTCAAAATTTCTTGAAAGTACTCTCAGTGCTTTCTTTGATAATATGAAAGGAGAAATAAATGCAAAAAAAACAACTTTCTGTATTAGTACTAATTATTTTATGCTTTTTATTAGGATGTAACAGAGAAACACCAAAAGATGAATCTCAACAAAATTATGAAGATGAATCTAATATTTCTAAAACAAATGGAGAAGAACTTGTAAATATAAACAGTGAATTGTTAGGTTCGACTCCTTTTGATATCCAAATCGATAAAACAGCATTGCAGACTAGAAAAGAAACAGAAACAGAAGTTACAATAAAGACAAATTTAACAGACTGGGGTTATACTGTTTCTTCTGAAAAAGGGAAAATATCTGATATAAATAAAAATTCATTCATATATATAGCACCTAAAGATGAGAGGGATGATACTATAAAAATACAATTATCGGACTATGAAAATGGCATATCATATGAATATACAATTCCACTTATTTTTGCGGGAAACAATGAACATTCTTTAGATAAATTCAAGGAAAATCTTTCAAGATTACCTAATAGTTAGTAAAGAGTCGATAGACTAAAGTACCACCATCCTCTTTTATTTCAACTGAATATCCATCCCGCCGCACCGCAGCGGCACATGAAGCAGTAAATCCGAAAAAGATTTGCTGCTTTTTTTGCGTCCATTTTTGGCAAATTTCCAAAAGTTCCGTATTAGACAGTGAAACCAAAAAAGGCTGCCATTTTTTTCAGACAGCGGGCAAAACGCAGCTTCCGAAACGCCTTATTGTCGGGAAAGACCGAGCCGCCGGAAAAGTTCTTGCCGGAAAGTCCGTCCATTCTGCTCTTTTGTGGTTTGTAGGGAGTAAGGGAAAAACGCCAGCCCGCAGCCTTTTATAAAAAAAGCTGGTTATAGATTTTCTGAAAAAGTGGCAGTAGCAAGTGAACGGCAGGCCGGCAGTTTCTTAGAGCAAGATTCTACCGAGGTGCCAAAATTCGCTTATCGCTCATTTTGCCCCTGCGGGAATCTTGTTGGGGAGTGCCTTCCCCAAACCCTGCTTATGCGGCTTGCGCCGCTGAAAAACCCCTCAAAATATTTTTCGGATTTTTCAAAAACAGTTCCGCTTCACACCCTGTTTTTCTCCTATTAGTGAGAGGACACCACGCACAGAAAGGAGGTCAACCACCTATGAAACGATACAACACGCCGCACCGCAGCCGGGTAGTCAAAACACGCATGACCGAGGAAGAATACGCCGAGTTTGCCCAGCGGCTTTCTGCTTACCACATGAGCCAAGCCGAGTTTATCCGGCAAGCCATAACCGGGGCAGCCATACGCCCCATCATAACCGTTTCCCCCATCAATGACGAGCTGCTTGCCGCTGTCGGGAAGCTGACCGCCGAATACGGGAGGATCGGCGGCAACTTAAACCAGATAGCCCGGACGCTGAACGAGTGGCACAGTCCCTATCCGCAGCTTGCCGGGGAGGTACGGGCGGCGGTTTCCGACCTTGCTGCCCTAAAGTTTGAAGTCTTGCAGAAAGTGGGTGACGCTGTTGGCAACATTCAAACATATCAGCTCTAAAAACGCCGACTATGGCGCAGCGGAAGCCTATCTCACATTTGAGCATGACGAGTTTACCATGAAAGCCACCCTTGATGAAAACGGGCGGCTGATACCGAGGGAGGATTACCGCATTTCTTCCCTCAACTGCGGGGGCGAGGATTTCGCTGTTGCCTGTATGCGAGCCAATCTCCGCTATGAGAAAAACCAAAAACGGGAAGATGTGAAAAGCCACCACTATATCATCAGCTTTGACCCACGGGACGGGACAGACAACGGCTTGACCGTAGACCGGGCGCAGGAGCTGGGCGAGCAGTTCTGCAAGGAGCATTTCCCCGGACACCAAGCCCTAATCTGCACCCACCCGGACGGGCATAACCACAGCGGGAATATCCATGTGCATATCGTCATCAACTCCCTGCGGATTTACGAAGTCCCGCTTCTGCCCTACATGGACAGACCAGCCGACACGCTGGAGGGCTGCAAGCACCGCTGCACCAACGCCGCTATGGAATATTTCAAGAGCGAAGTCATGGAAATGTGCCACCGGGAGGGGCTTTACCAAATCGACCTCTTGAACGGCAGCAAGGAACGGATAACCGAACGGGAATACTGGGCGGCAAAGAAAGGGCAGCTTGCCCTTGACAAAGAGAACGCCGCCAGAGAAGCCGCCGGACAGCCGACCAAGCCCACCAAGTTTGAAACGGACAAGGCGAAGCTGCGCCGGACGATACGGCAGGCACTTTCCCAAGCTGGCAGCTTTGACGAGTTTTCTTCCCTTTTGCTGCGGGAGGGTGTGACCGTCAAGGAGAGCCGGGGGCGGCTTTCCTACCTCACGCCGGACAGGACAAAGCCTATCACAGCCCGAAAGCTGGGGGACGATTTTGACAAGGCTGCTGTCCTTGCCCTGCTCACGCAGAACGCCCACAGAGCTGCCGAACAGACCAAAGCCATACCCGAATACCCTGCCGCAGTTAAAAAGCCGTTACAAGGGGAAAAAGCTGCAAAAACCACCCCGGCAGACAACACCTTGCAGCGCATGGTTGACCGGGAAGCCAAGCGAGCCGAGGGCAAGGGCGTGGGCTATGACCGCTGGGCGGCAAAGCACAACCTAAAGCAAATGGCAGCTACCGTTACCGCCTATCAGCAGTACGGCTTTTCCTCCCCGGAGGAACTGGACGAAGCCTGTTCTGCCGCCTATGCCGCCATGCAGGAAAGCCTTGCGTGGTTGAAGCAGGTGGAAAAGACGCTGAACGGGAAAAAGGAGCTGCAACGGCAGGTGCTTGCCTATTCCAAGACCCGCCCTGTCCGGGACGGGCTGAAACAGCAGAAAAACGCCAAAGCAAAAGCAGCCTACCGTCAGAAGCATGAAAGTGACTTTATCATAGCAGACGCAGCCGCCCGCTATTTCAGGGAGAACGGCATTTCCAAGCTGCCGAGCTATAAATCCCTGCAAGCAGAGATTGAAAGCCTTATCAAAGAGAAAAACAGCGGCTACAACGATTACCGGGCAAAACGGGAGGAGTACCGCCGCTTGCAGACTGTCAAGGGCAATATCGACCAGATTTTACGCCGGAGCGAGCCGCAGCGCAGAAAGGAGCAGAGCCATGAACGGTAATATCCCCCGCATGGACTACCGCCAGTACCGGGCAGCCCGCCGCCTTGTGCATGAGTGCTGCAACTATGACAGCGGGAACTGCCTGCTGTTGGAGGACGGCGAGCCTTGCGTGTGTGTACAGAGTATCAGCTATTCGCTGCTCTGCCGCTGGTTTACCGCCGCTGTCCTGCCCCTTGATGAAGCACTGGAAGCCGCCCTCTTGCGCCGGGGAAGCCGGAAACGCTGCGCTGTCTGCGGGGCGTTCTTCTTCCCAAAATCCAACCGGGGGAAATACTGCCCGGACTGCGCCGGACGCATGAAGCGGATAAACGCCGCCAAACGGAAGCGGAAACAAAGGGAGAAATGTCACGCTTTAGGGCATTTCAAACCCGCATAAATCAAGGCTTTTTTGGAGGGTGTCAAAGGGTGCGTGATACATTTATCCTTTTCCCTTAAAAACGCCCCCTAAAAGCGTAACAGAACCCACAGACAGACACCACAAGGAGGTGAACCCTATCGCTGATTATATGACCGCAGGAACGGAGCTGCCCGCTTACCTGCCTTACCCCCGTTTCCTGCTGGAAACAGACCTATCCCACACCGCAAGAGAGTTATATGCGCTGCTGTTAGACCGTTCCACCCTTTCGCAGAAGAACGGCTGGCAGGACAGCGAGGGACGGACATACATTGTCTACCCCATAGCAGAGATAGCGGAAATGCTGGATAAAGGCTGCACCACCATAAAGGGCGCACTGAACGAACTGGACGCTGCCGGGCTGCTGGAACGCAGACGGACGGGCTTTTCTGCCGCCAACCGTCTGTATGTGAAAGTGCCGCCTATCCCAGTGGTACAGTTTTCCGACCAACTGACGGACGGAAAACCGCCCCTCATAAGGGCGGGAAACCGACCAACTGACAGCCGGAAAACTGACCTTATGACGGTCGGAAAACCGTCCCCTAACCAAACTAATATAAACAACCTAATAGAGAGCCAAACAAAAGGAGCGAGTGAGGGGCAGCCCCCCGCCGCTTATGGCAGATATAAAAATGTATTTCTTTCTGACACAGAACTTTTGGAGCTGGAACAGGACTTCCCCGGCAAGTGGGAGTATTACCTTGACCGCCTTTCCTGCCACATCGCTTCCACCGGGAAGCAGTACCAGAGCCATGCAGCCACCATTTACAAGTGGGCGCAGGAGGACGCTGCCAAAGAGAAGCCAAAGAAAGGCATACCGGACTATTCATTCAAGGAGGGAGAAAGCCTATGACCGATACAATCCACAACACCATACTGCCTATGACCGACACCACAGCCGAGCCGGAGGATTACACCGGGGAGGACGGGCTTTTATACTGCGGCAAATGCCGGAAACCCAAAGAAGCCTATTTCCCGGAGGGCAAGACCTTTTTCGGGCGTGACCGCCACCCGTCAGAGTGCGACTGCCAGCGGGCAGCCCGTAAGGAACGGGAAGCCGCCGAGAAGCGGCGCAGCCACCTTGAAACGGTGGAACGGCTGAAACGGCAGGGCTTTACAGACAAGACCATGCAGGACTGGACATTTGCCAACGATAACGGCAGCTGCCCGCAGATGAAGAACGCCGCCGGATATGTGGCACGCTGGGAACAGATAAAGGACGGGAACTACGGGCTGCTCTTGTGGGGCAGGGTAGGCACTGGGAAAAGCTATTTTGCCGGGTGTATTGCAAACGCCCTCATGGAGCAGGAAGTCCCGGTGTGCATGACAAACTTTGCAGCAATATTAAACGACCTTGCCGCCAGCTTTGCGGGCAGGAACGAATATATTTCCCGCCTTTGCAGCTTCCCCCTGCTCATCATTGACGATTTTGGAATGGAGCGTGGCACAGAATACGGTCTGGAACAGGTCTACAATGTGATTGACAGCCGCTACCGGAGCAGGAAGCCGCTGATTGTGACGACCAACCTCACGCTGGAGGAATTGCAGCACCCGGAGGACACCGCCCACGCCCGGATTTATGACCGCCTGCTTGAAATGTGTTCCCCTCTCTGCTTTACCGGGGAGAATTTGAGGAAAGCCGCCGCACAGGGAAAAATGGAACAGCTGAAACGGCTGCTTGCCGGAAAGGAGATTTGCCTATGACCGACACCCAGAGAAACAAACGCCCTGCCCGCCGCCCGGACTGCGTGACCGAAACGAGGATAGGCAACACAATCCTTGTGGTGTCTGGCTTTTTCAAGGAGGGGGCGACCGACACCGCCGCTGACAAGATGATGAAAGTGCTGGAAGCAGAAGCCGCCGCCGGATATTTGACCTGTGATAAGCCTGATTGAAAAACCGTCATTTTTACCGACCGTAAAGAAGCAGATTTGACGCTTTTGCCGCTATACAGACAGCCGCCCCATGTGGTACAATCAAGGTACGGAATAGTGGGGCTGGCTGTCGGAAACGGAGGAATTTATGTTAAGACAGACCACCCAGCAACTCATTACCGCCCTTTACCCAAGACTGTCCCATGAGGACGAGCTGCAAGGCGAGAGCAATTCCATTTCCAACCAAAAGAGGATTTTGGAAACCTATGCCAAACAGAATGGATTTTCTAATCTGCGCTGGTACACCGACGACGGTTATTCCGGTGCGAACTTTCAAAGACCCGGATTTCAAGCCATGCTTGCAGACATTGAAGCAGGGAAAGTCGGGACAGTTATCGTCAAGGATATGTCGAGGTTAGGGCGAAACTACTTACAGGTGGGAATGTACACAGAAATGATTTTCCCACAGAAAGGTGTCCGCTTCATCGCTATCAATGACGGAGTGGACAGCGCACAGGGGGAAAATGATTTTGCCCCGCTGCGGAACATTTTTAACGAATGGCTGGTGAGAGATACGAGCAAGAAAATCAAGGCAGTAAAACGCTCTAAGGGCATGAGCGGAAAGCCCATCACAAGCAAGCCCGTCTATGGCTACCTCATGGACGAGGACGAAAACTTTATCATTGACGAGGAAGCCGCCCCGGTGGTACGGCAGATTTACAGCCTTTGCCTTGCCGGGAACGGTCCGACCAAGATAGCCCGTATGCTGACCGAGCAGCAAATCCCCACGCCGGGGACGCTGGAATACCGCAGGACGGGCAGCACCCGCCGCTACCACCCCGGCTATGAGTGCAAGTGGGCGACCAATACCGTGGTTCATCTGCTGGAAAACCGGGAATATACGGGCTGTCTGGTAAACTTTAAGACCGAGAAGCCGTCCTACAAGCTGAAACACAGCATAGAAAATCCCCCGGAAAAGCAGGCGGTTTTTGAGAACCACCATGAGCCTATCATTGACCGGGAAACGTGGGAACGGGTGCAGGAGTTACGCAAGCAGCGCAAACGCCCCAACCGTTATGACGAAGTGGGCTTGTTCTCCGGCATACTCTTTTGTGCCGACTGCGGCAGCGTCATGTACCAGCAGCGATACCAGACGGACAAGCGCAAGCAGGACTGTTATATCTGCGGAAGCTACAAGAAACGCACCGCCGACTGCACAGCGCACTTTATCCGCACTGACCTCTTGACCGCTGGCGTACTCTCCAATCTGCGGAAAGTTACCAGCTATGCGGCAAAGCATGAAGCCCGGTTTATGAAGCTTTTAATCGAGCAGAATGAGGACGGGGACAGACGCAGGAACGCCGCCAAGAAAAAGGAGCTGGAAGCCGCCGAGAAACGCATAGCCGAGTTATCTGCTATCTTCAAGCGGCTGTATGAGGACAGCGTAACCGGGCGCATATCGGACGAGCGTTTCACAGAGCTGTCGGCAGACTATGAAGCCGAGCAGAAAGAACTGAAAGAACGTGCCGCCAGACTGCGGGAAGAACTTTCCAAAGCGCAGGAAGCCACCGCAAACGCTGAAAAGTTTATGAATGTGGTACGCAGGCACACTACCATTGAAGAACTTACCCCTACTCTGCTGCGGGAGTTTGTGGAGAAAATCGTTGTCCATGAAAGCGTTGCCCTTGACGGGAAACGCCGGGGCAAGTTACGCAGACAGGAAATCGAAATCTATTATTCTTTTGTCGGCAAGGTAGAACTGCCCGACACCTAACCGCCCGACCTATCCGACATACCTCATGTGCCGGATAGGAACGGCAAAATTTTTTACACTTCTATTACTTCTTTATCACACATAAGCAAAGAGCCAGGGCATCAAACAGTTCATGGCTAATTAGTTGGAACAAAAAACGAAAGGAAAAGCACAATCCAGACGGTATCAGCGGCAGGCTACAAGAATAAATTGTGATTTCACAAGATTGGTGCTATAATAAGAGAAAAGTTCCTGCCGGGGCAGCCGCCCCGGTGGTATAGATAGAAAGGCAGGAAAACAATATGCACATCAGCTATAAGCCACTCTGGCACACACTGTTAGAGCGTGATATGAGAAAAGAGGATTTAAGGCTTGCCGCTGGTATGACAACAAATATGATTGCCAACATGAGCAAAGAGGGAAAGCACATCAGCATGGATACATTAGCCCGTATCTGCGAAACGCTGAATTGTGAGATTACCGATGTGATTGAGTTAGTACCAGACGAGCCTGCTTCCACAGGAGGTAAGGAACATGAGCGAATTGAAACCAAGAATAACGGAAAACGGAATTGATTATATCCTTGTCGGAGATTATTACATCCCGGACTTGAAACTGCCGGAGGAACACCGCCCTATCGGAAAGTACGGACGGATGCACCGGGAATATTTAAGGGAAGTCCACCCAGCCAGATTGAATACATTGATACTGACCGGGGAATTGTGGACATATCTTGCAGACCTGAACGAACAGGCACAGGAACGGTTAGACACCATCATGGAGCAGATGAAAACTGCCGAGGGCGTAACCGAGGAATTGAAGCGTACCCACCAAATGGAATGGGTGCAGCGTTGCAATAACATTCATAACCGGGCAGAAGAAATTGTTTTGCATGAGATGATTTATTCATAACGGGAGCAATTAAATCGGAGGTATATAAGATGATTGAAATTGTATTTGGTGAAAGTGCCTGTGGAAGTTTGAAAATTGCCCAAACTTACGGCAAGGGAAAGTATAGAGGAAGTGCTGTTTCAATATTTATGAGGCATGAAGACGGGAGTGTTCCATCTTCAGATGAAATGAAAAAAGCACAGCTTCAAGCACAGGAACAAGAACGCATTGCTTGGGAGAATGCTATTCCATTGGGAGGCAAGAGCTGTGATGTTTATTGTTTTGATATGGCTCTTAGTGTGGGAGATATTTCTGATAATGGAATTGGCGAACAGCGGAAAAATGTTTTCAAGAAAATGCTGTCTGTCTGCTTTGTAGAGGATTTAGATTATCAGGTTGAAGAAAAAATACAGAAAATTAAAACTACATTGACCTCAGTGATTGAACGATATGTAGCTGGGGAAGAAATTCGCATTTGGTATAGCTATAATCCAGATGAGCTTTGTGGTATGTATTGGCTTATGAAACAACTTCAACCCTTAAACTGCCAGACAACAATTTATTTGGTTAAGTTACCTACATGGGAATATGGAAAAGAAAATACTATGACATCCAAAATAGCATGGGGCGAGGTCTCTCCTGGCGAATGGGGAAACTATATAACTCTACAAGAGAAAGCTAATCCTGTATTTCTTTCAGCTTGTGCTATGAAATGGAATCAACTTCAAAATGAAAATGCACCTTTGCGTGCAATGTTAAATGGTAAATTGCAAAGCGTTTCAGAAGATATATATGATAGTTTCATTCTTCGTGAAATTGCGGAACAGCCAGAGCAATTCAAAATGGCTATTGTCATAGGTAATGTTTTAGGAAAATATCAACTTGGAATTAGTGATGTATGGATTTCCAATCGCATTGATAAAATGCTTGAAGATGGTGTGTTGGAAATTATACAGGACGCACCAAAGGGAGAAACAAATTATCGCCGAATATTAAGAAAACGAATGAAGTAATAACCACAGCACAAACCGCTGCTACATGGAATCCAACAAACCATGCAACAGCGGTTTTCCTTTACCGTTTTTTCCTCTGGTTGATAGGCGTTCCCGTTTTCTTTGATTTTTGGAGAATCCGAATAAGCCAGCGAAATTCTTCATCTGACAGATTTTTATAGTTGATACCGAGCTGCTTGCAGTAAAGCACTGCCAGTTTTTCCAAACGGCTGCCCTTGAAATTTTCGACCGCTTCCAGATTTTCTTTCAGTTCATTGGCAACAGTGGTCTGGGGCGCACTCTCACTATCCTTTTTATGGGTTTCCCGAATATCCCGGATAATCAGGTTTAGGTCATCCAGAACCATGTGGCTGAAATATTCATCATCACTGATATGGGCGGCTTGCAGCACTTTCAAATGTGGGTCATCTTCGCCAGGGCGATACCGTTCTATGATTTCATGTCGGACAGTATCGACAAGGGTGTTGAGGTTTTGAATCTGCATGGTGGCAATCCCATCCACATAAATCTCAATGTCCGCAAGAAACTTGATAAAGTCCTTATGGGTGGCAAGTTCGCAGAGCAGACGGTTGTTGATCCGACCGCTTTTCAGAAGTGCAACCATTTCATCGTTCAAATGCAGCTCCGTCAGTGGCGTGTTGATCTGCTCCCTGTTCTCTGTCCGGCACAGCAGATAATCGACGGAAACCCCATAGAAGTCTGCCAGCGTGATAAGGTTGCCATGATTGATTTCCTTAAAATCTTCTTTTTCATAACTGCCAAGGGCTGATTTAGAAATACCCGTTAGTTTTGATAGTTCTTCCAGATTTAAGCCTTTGTCCTTGCGGAGTTCCCAAAGGCGTTCCTGTATGCTTGTTGCTCCTTTCATGGGCACACGCTCCTTTCCAACGGTTTCATTGCTGCCGCTTATCTGGATTATATCACACTTTCCGTAATCGTGGAAATTTCTGATTTTTACCCTTAATTCCTACTTTGTGGACATACGGCACAGGGCACAAAAATGTTCTATGATACAGGTAGTTCATCGATGGATTATTCCAATCGAATGACCAGCCTGTGTGGGATA
>NZ_JBBMEI010000088.1:0-12463 GCF_040096655.1 Blautia intestinihominis
GCGTTTATCCGAACGTGAACTGCATCATGAGCAGAGATCAGGTATATCTTGAACCGGACCCGACAGCGACACCGATACCGGAGGAAGAACCGGACCCGACACAGACGGATACACAGACAGGAGAGTACTTTTTCCCGGACAGTGACAGTCGTTATCTGACAGATGAGGAAGTAGCTGTGTACAGTTCGGACCAGCTTGAACTGGCGAAGAATGAGATTTATGCCCGTCATGGCAGACAGTTTGTCACACAGTATATTTCAGATTATTTCAACAGTAAGTCCTGGTATCAGGGAACCATAGATCCGGATACTTTTGATGCACAGCAGGATTCGATCTTTAATGAATATGAGATGGCAAATATTTCCAAGATCGCAGAGTGGGAAGAACGAAAATCCGGTGAGGGGAATTAAATGACGAGCGTGCTGCTGGCTCCGTTTCATAAGTAATGAAAGAAAAAGCACCCGTTTGACATACAGAAAAGATGTGTATGTCAGGCGGGTGTTTTTGACCGCAGATTCATTATTTGGCTGCTTTGAGTGGCTTGATCGGCTCTTTGTTATCTGTTCGTCCTACAAGATAATCAATGGTGGTATCGTAGTAATCTGCAAGACGGATCAGCATTTCAACCGGAATTCCACGGGAACCTGTCTCGTAGTGAGAGTAAGAACGCTGGCTGATATGAAGGACTTCGCCAAGCTGTTTCTGGGACAGGTCAGAATCAATTCGGAGATCCTGAATACGTTGATATTTCATGAGAACACCTCCTTAGTTTCTATAAGTATAAAGCAGACCGAAATGTGCTGGTGAATTTGGAGCAAAATGGACTCTGTAAGTTGTGCCGGATGCAATGCAGAGGTTGTATTGCCATCCACTACGCAGTCGAGAAGCTGAAGAACATTATAAAATTATACGCCCTTTAATTCTATTAACGCAGCAATAGATTTGGATTCTGAGAAAGCCTCTCCGATAGCTATTTTTTTCCGGAGAGACTTTTAACAAAACAATCGAAAATTATCCTGAAATTTTGTGCAATATGTAAAACCACTTGAAAATGATAAAAAAATTCAAAAATATGTTGTTAAAAGATTGTCATTGTGGTATTTTAAATGAAGCGGAGAAAACAATATTTTATGCGGAAACAAAGAGGGAAAAGTCCTTTGTTGAAAAAGTTTGTGAAAAAACACAATGTGACATGACTTAACCCAGGAAAACAGAGTGGGATTACGTCCGTGTTCCTGGGTTAGGCCATGTCGCAAGGCAGAAAATAGAGTTTAAACCGCTTTTTTTCTAAATGCGATTGTTAAAAAATAAACAAAAAACAAAGAGCATCACACAGGGAAAACTACTAAATCCCACGGAAAAAACAAACAAATTCCAGGGGAAAGACGGTATAATCCCACAAACCCCATGAAAGGAGTTTATTATGAGCAGCAAAATTACTATTATCGGAGCTGGAAGCGTTGGATCTACAATTGCCTATACACTGGCACATGATGAGATTGCTTCTGAGATTGTTCTGATTGACATCAACAAAGAAAAGGTGGAAGGAGAGGTTATGGACATTGAGCAGGGAACCTGCTTCAGAAGTCCCGTATCCCTGACCGCAGGAGATTATGCAGATGCAAAAGATTCCGACATTGTAATCATCACATCCGGAATTGCCCGTAAACCTGGGCAGACCCGAATTGAACTTACTCAGACAAATGTTAATATTCTGAAGAGCATTACTCCTCAGATTGTAAAAGAAGCTCCAAATGCAAAGTATATCATCGTAAGTAATCCGGTAGATATTATGACTTATGTATTTACCAAGATTTCCGGTCTTTCGGAGAATCAGATCATGGGATCCGGAACCATCCTTGACACAGCCAGACTTCGCTATGGACTTTCCGAGCACTTTAAAGTTGCACAGAGAAATATCCATGCTTATGTATTTGGTGAGCATGGTGACACTTCCTTTATTCCATGGACAAGTGCTTACATTTCCGGTTTGAGCGCAGATGAATATTACGAAGAAATGAAAGCGTATGGCAAGGAAATAGAACCATTAGACAAAGAAGCTATGCTGGAATATGTACAGAAATCCGGCGGACAGGTTATTGCAAAGAAAGGTGCGACCTTCTATGCAGTATCTGCAACTGTTTGTCAGCTGGTTGGTCTGATTCTGGCTGCCTCTGATTCTCTTGCAACTGTATCCTCTATGCTTCATGGAGAGTATGGAATCGAAGATGTATGCCTTAGCACCCTTACTCTTGTAGGACCAAATGGAATTCAGGGAAAAGTCCAGATGCGTATGAACAATGAGGAAGTAGCACTTCTTAAGAAGAGTGCAGAAGCATTAAAAGAAGTAATCGCACAGATCGAGCTTTAATAATACCAGCAAAGATACCCCGGCTTCTTTTTTAAAAACGATAAGTCGGGTTCCACTTTGCCTGAGCAAGAAAGGAAAAGAAGCATGAAGTACAGTTATTATCCAGGATGTACCCTGAAGAATAAAGCAAAAGATCTGGATGAATATGCCAGAGCTTCTGCAAAAGCACTGGGCTTCGAAATGGAAGAGATCAAAGACTGGCAGTGCTGCGGCGGAGTATATCCCCTTGGCAGCGACGAGATTGCCACCAAGCTTTCTTCCGTCCGTGCTTTAAATGATGCAAAAGAAAAAGGACAGGATCTGATCACAGTCTGTTCAGCTTGTCATCATGTGCTTAAACGTGTGAACGATGACATGAAAAATGTGGAAGATATTTGCACAAGAGCAAACAATTATCTGAAACTGGATGCCCCGTATGAAGGAGAGACAAATGTCCTTCATTATCTGGAGGTTCTTCGTGATGAAGTAGGATTTGATGAAATCAAGAAGAAAGTTGTCAATCCGTTAAAGGGTAAAAAAATCGGTGCTTATTATGGATGTCTTCTTTTAAGACCGGGAAAGATCATGGCATTTGATAATCCGGAAAACCCGACTATCATGGAAGAGTTCATCCGTGCTCTTGGAGCAGAACCGGTTATTTATCCATACCGCAATGAGTGCTGCGGCGGTTATATTTCCCTGAAGGAAAAAGATATGGCACAGAACATGTGTGAAAAGATCATGGACAGTGCAAAAGGGTTCGAAGCAGACATGCTGATCACAGCCTGTCCTCTTTGTATGTATAATCTTAGAAAGAACGGAAATGGTGCTCTTCCTGTTTACTATTTTACAGAACTTCTTGCAGAAGCTCTTGGGGTAAAAGAGGAGGTGGCGAAGTAATGGCTTATACATATGGAAATGCCCAGAATGCAGCTGAAAGAATCAAAGAGATTTCAGGAGTAAATCCCCTGAAATGTATGAAATGCGGTAAATGCTCCGCAACCTGTCCTGCATTTAATGAAATGGATATTAAACCTCACCAGTTTGTAACTTATGTACAGAATGGCGATATAGACGCACTTGCACAGTCCAAATCCTTATGGAAATGTCTTTCCTGTTTTGCCTGTGTAGAGCGCTGCCCAAGAGATGTAAAACCAGGAAAACTGATTGATGCTGCCAGACAGCTGGTTGTCCGTGAACGAGGCCAGAACTACCTGGAGGCAGACGAGATTCCGGAACTGATCGATGAGGAAACACCTCAGCAGCTCCTGGTAAGTGCATTCAGAAGATACAGGAGGTGAGAGAAAAGTGCAGAGAATAGGTGTATTTGTATGTCATTGTGGTACCAACATTGCAGCCACAGTTGATGTAAAAAAAGTAGTGGAAATGGCTGCAAAGGAGCCAGGTGTCGTTCATGCTGAAGACTATCAGTATATGTGTTCTGAAGCTGGACAGGCAAAAATTATCAATGCCATCCATGAAAAAAATCTGACAGGAATCGTTGTATGTTCCTGTTCCCCGCGTATGCATGAAGCTACCTTCCGCAAGGCAGCAGCAAAGGCGGGATTAAACCCATATATGGTAGAGATTGCTAATATTCGTGAGCATTGTTCCTGGATCCACAAGGATATGGAGGAAGCTACCTTAAAGGCAGTGATCCTTGCAAGAGCAGCAATCGCAAAAGTAAATTTAGATGCTCCTCTTCAGCCGGGAGAGAGTCTTGTAACAAAACGTGCACTTGTAATCGGCGGTGGTATCGCAGGAATCCAGTCTGCACTTGATATTGCAGAAGCCGGCTATGAGGTTGATATTGTTGAGAAGCTTCCAAGTATTGGCGGAAGAATGTCACAGCTTGATAAGACATTCCCAACACTTGACTGTTCTGCATGTATTCTTACTCCCAAAATGGTAGAGGCTGCAGTACATGAGAAAATCAATATTTATACATATAGTGAAGTTGAAAAGGTAAGCGGATTTGTGGGTGACTTCACAGTTGATATTCGTAAGAAAGCAAGAAGTGTGGATATGAGTAAATGTACCGGCTGCGGTGTTTGCTCTGAGAAATGTCCATCTAAGAAAAATGCAAATGAATTTAACCGCGGACTGAATAACAGAAGTGCTATTTATATTCCGTTTGCCCAGGCAATTCCAAATGTTCCGGTTATTGACCGTGAGAATTGTATTAAATTCAAAACCGGAAAATGCGGTGCCTGTTCCAAGGTTTGTGCAGCAGGTGCAATCGACTATGAGCAGAAGGATGAGATTGTTACACAGAAATACGGCGCAATTGTAGTTGCAACCGGTTTCGATGTAATCCCTCTTGATAAATATGATGAGTATGCATACAGCCAGAGTAAGGATGTTATCACATCCCTTGAGCTTGAGCGTATCATGAATGCGGCAGGACCTACAAAGGGTCATCTTGAGAGACTTTCTGATGGAAAAGCTCCTAAGAATATTGTATTCGTACAGTGTGTCGGAAGTCGTTGCTCTGATGAGAGGGGAAAGAGCTACTGCTCCAAGATCTGTTGTATGTATACTGCAAAGCATGCAATGCTGATCCGCGATAAATATCCGGATACAAACGTAACCGTATTCTATATTGATGTCCGTACTCCGGGTAAGAACTTCGATGAGTTTTATAGAAGAGCTGTTGAAGATTACGGTGTTAATTATGTAAAAGGTCAGGTTGGAAAGGTTATTCCGCAGCCGGATGGAACTCTTATGGTTCAGGCTTCTGATCTCCTTGAAAACAAACAGATTCATATGGAAGCAGACATGGTAGTTCTTGCAGCGGCTATTGAGCCAAATAAGGATGTGAGAAAAATTGCAACCATGCTTACCGCAAGCATTGATACCAACAATTTCCTTACAGAGGCACATGCAAAGCTTCGTCCGGTAGAGTCTCCTACAGCTGGTATTTTCCTTTCCGGTGTATGCCAGGGACCGAAGGATATTCCGGAAACAGTAGCACAGGCTGGTGCAGCAGCAGTAAAGGCAATCGGCCTTCTTGCAAAAGATAAGCTGACAACTAATCCATGTACTGCTCATTCTGACGAGCTTCTTTGCAACGGATGCTCTCAGTGTGCAAATGTGTGTCCATATGGTGCTATTTCCTATGAGGAAAAACAGGTAAATGACCACGGAATCCGTGAAACAAGAAGAATTGCAGTAGTAAACAATGCTCTTTGCCAGGGCTGCGGTGCATGTACCGTAACCTGTCCATCAGGAGCAATGGATCTGCAGGGATTCTCCAACAGACAGATTTTAGCGGAGGTAGATGCAATATGTCGATAGAAGAAAAAGAAGAATTCAGACCCAAGATCGTGGCATTCTGCTGTAACTGGTGCAGCTACGCAGGTGCAGACCTTGCAGGAAGCAGCCGTCTTTCCTACCCGGCTGATGTAAAGATTATTCGTGTGCCATGCTCTTGCCGTGTAAATCCAATGTTCATCCTCCGTGCCTTTGAAAAGGGTGCTGACGGAGTGATCATGTGTGGCTGTCATCCGGGAGACTGTCATTACACAACAGGAAATTATTATGCAAGAAGACGTATGACCCTTCTTTTCTCCATGTTGGATTTCATTGGTGTAGAAAACGGACGTACCCGTGTAGAGTGGGTATCTGCCGCTGAAGGTGTAAAATTCTCCCAGACCATGAATGAGTTTGTGGAAAAAATTTATTCTTTGGGTAAAAACGTCAGATTGGAGGATTTAAGATGCAGGAACTGATCACCCGTGCAAAAGAACTGCTGGCTGATGGAACCGTAGTGCGTGTTCTTGGCTGGAAAGCTGGAGACCTGTCTTACAATCCGGAAGCAGCATATTTTGAAACAGCAGAAAGCCTGGATGAATTTGTTTACAATGGCTTCTGCGGACAGAACTTAAGTAAAATGATGATCGAGGCTTCCAAATTAGAGGGAAAAACCCTTGTCTGTCTGAAGCCTTGTGATACCTATAGCTTTAACCAGCTGATCAAAGAACATCGCGTGGATCGTGAAAAGGCCTATATTATTGGTGTTGGATGCAAAGGAAAGCTGAATGTGGAGAAGCTTCGAGAAATGGGAATCAAGGGAATCAAAAGTATTTCCGGAGCAGAGCTTACAGATGCCTGTGAGGAGCTTCATATTTCCACAATCTATGGTGACAAGACCGTAGCCTACAAGGAGGCAATGCTGGAGCGCTGCCATGTATGCAAGGGAAAAGAGCATATGATCTATGATGAGATCATCGGCGAGTCCAAGGATACAAAGGATGCAGACCGTTTTGCAGAAGTTGAGAAAATTGAGAAAATGAGCCCGGAAGACCGTTTTGCATTTTTCCAGAAGGAGCTCAGTAAATGTATCCGCTGCAACGCATGCCGCAATGCATGTCCGGCCTGTAGCTGCCGTAAATGTGTGTTCGACAGCACCAAGTTTGACAGTGCCCAGAAGGCAAACGTGGATTCCTTTGAAGAAAAAATGTTCCACATTATCCGTGCATTCCACGTTGCAGGAAGATGTACAGACTGTGGCGAGTGCAGCCGTGTTTGTCCGCAGGGGATTCCGCTTCACCTGTTTAATCGTAAATTTATCAAAGATATTGATACCTTCTACGGCGAATATCAGGCAGGAGCAGATGTCCAGTCAAAAGGCCCGCTGACCAGCTTTACATTTGATGATGTAGAGCCAGGTGTAGTGGCAGAAAGGGGATAATGTATGTATAAGATTGAAAAAGAAAATCTGGAAGCATTATTCCGGAAAATCGCAGAAAGCCAGGATCTGATCATTCCGATCAAAAAGGCAGGACAGACCAACTTCGGCCTTTGGAATGAAGGAGAAGAGGCTGATCTTGATACACTGAAAACCGTAAAATCCGGTAAAGATGCCTTTTTCCCACAGAGCGAAACTCTTTATACCTGCGTTCGTGATGGAAAGAAGCTGACTGTTGAACCGGAAGAGCTTAGAAGCAGTCCTTTCGTTGTATTTGGCATGAAAGCCTGCGATGTAAAGGGTATGGAAGTGTTGGATAAGGTTTTCCTTGCAGATCCTATTGACACTTTTTATGCTGCAAGAAGAGACCATGGAACTATCGTTGCAATGGCATGCCATGAACCGGAGGAGTCCTGTTTCTGTAAGGTTTTTGGAACAGATGCAGCAGATCCTGCAGCTGATGTGGCTGTCTGGATGGTAGAAGGAACACTTTACTGGAAAGCAATCAGTGAAAAAGGTCAGGCTCTTACAGAAGCAGTTAAAGACCTTCTTACAGATGCAGATGCCTCTGATGAAGCAAAGGTTTCTGCTGAAAAAGAAGCAATCCATAATATTGTAGAACAGCTTCCATATACACATCTTTCTCTGGAAGGATGGGATGGAAATGCAACCGATGAGAAGTTTAATTCTCCTGTATGGGAGACTTTATATAAACCATGCCTGGCATGCGGAACCTGTACTTTTGTATGCCCTACCTGCCAGTGCTATGACATCAAGGATTACGACACAGGACACGGTGTAAAACGTTATCGCTGCTGGGATTCCTGTATGTATTCTGACTTCACAATGATGGCTCATGGAAATAACCGTACCAGCCAGATGCAGAGATTCCGTCAGAGATTCATGCATAAGCTTGTCTATTTCCCGGCTAACAATAATGGCATGTATTCCTGTGTGGGATGCGGCCGTTGCGTGGAAAAATGCCCGTCATCACTGAATATCGTGAAGGTGATCAAGGCTTTTGAAAAGCATGGAGGTGAAAAGTAATGAGCGAATGTACCTGTCATAAAAACTACACACTGGATACGTTGATCCCACAGGTTGGCGTGATCACAGACATTCATGAGGAGACTCCGGATGTAAAAACCTTCTGCGTAACTGCACCGGACGGAGGCAAGCTTTTCGAGCATATGCCAGGTCAGTGTGCAATGGTTTGTGCACCAGGAGTAAGTGAGGGTATGTTTTCCATTACCTCTTCTCCTACAAACAAAGAATATCAGGAATTTAGTATCAAAAGATGCGGAGATCTGACCTCTTATCTGCACAGCCTTCAGGTTGGTGATGAGATCACAGTCCGAGGACCATACGGAAACCATTTCCCGGTAGAAGATAAGCTGAAAGGCAAAAATCTTCTGTTTATTGCCGGAGGTATTGGTCTTGCACCGCTTCGTTCCGTAATTAATTACGTGCTGGACAACCGGGATGACTATGGTACTGTAGATATTCTTTACGGTTCTCGTTCTGCAGACGATCTTGTAAAATTAAAAGAGATCCAGGAAGTCTGGATGAATGCAAAAGATGTAAATGTATACCTGACCATTGACCGTGAGCAGGAAGGCTGGGACGGACATGTTGGCTTCGTACCTACATACCTGAAAGAAATCGGTTTTGATACAAATAAAGTAGCCCTTGTCTGCGGACCGCCAATCATGATCAAGTTCGTACTTCAGGGACTGGAAGAACTTGGATTTACAAGAACTCAGGTTTATACAACATTGGAGCTTCGTATGAAATGCGGTGTTGGTAAATGCGGACGCTGCAATATTGGATCTAAGTACGTATGTAAGGATGGTCCGGTATTCAGAATGGACGAAATTGACCAGTTACCGGATGAGTACTAAGCAAATAATTGACAATCAGAAGAAAGGAACAACCCAACATGGAAAATATGGTAAACGTATATTTCTTCGGTAAAAAATACACTGTACCTGCAGACCTGACCATTATGACAGCTATGGAATATGCAGGCTACACCTTAAAAAGAGGCTGCGGCTGCCGTCATGGATTCTGCGGTGCCTGCGCAACCATTTACAGAATCAAAGGGGATAACGAACTGAAAACCTGTCTTGCCTGTCAGACACAGGTACAGGAAGGCATGTATGTGGCAAGCATCCCATTCTTCCCTACTGACAAGAGACTTTATAATATGGAAGAGCTTCAGCCGAACCAGCAGGTAATGATGGAACTTTATCCTGAAATTTACAGCTGTATCGGATGTAATGCATGCACAAAAGCATGTACCCAGGACTTAAATGTAATGCAGTATATTGCATATGCACAGAGAGGCGAGCTTGAGAAATGCGCTGAGGAATCCTTTGACTGTGTAAGCTGCGGATGCTGTTCCGTAAGATGCCCGGCTGGTATTTCTCATCCAATGGTTGGTCTTCTGGCAAGACGTCTCACAGGTAAATACATTGCCCCGAAGAGCGAACACCTTGCAAAACGTGTGGAAGAGATTCACGAGGGTAAATATGATGACCTGATCGAGCAGATCATGCAGAAACCGATCACTGACATGCAGGAACTTTACAACAACAGAGAAATTGAGAAATAAGGAGGGCGTAAAAACATGTATGCACCATATCCAGAAAATATGATGGAATCCATCAAAAAGGTAGAGGCTACAAGAGCAGAGCGTATGGCAACAGAGCCAAAACGTCTGACCGCTGACGAGAAAGACGCTCTTCTTAAGGAATTCCATCCGGATTATAACCCAGATGCATTTGCCGAAATCAAGGTAGGACCAAACAAAGGTCAGAAAGCACCACTTGAACTGGCAGAAATGCTTCATTCCGAAAGCCGTTTGCTGAACGAAAAAATTGACCTTAACAAAATCGATTATGATGTAGATGTACTTGTAATCGGCGGCGGCGGTGCAGGCTCCTCCTGTGCCATCGAAGCCCACAATGCAGGTGCTGACGTTATGATCGTCACAAAGCTTCGTATTGGTGATGCCAACACCATGATGGCAGAGGGCGGAATCCAGGCAGCAGATAAAGAAAACGATTCTCCTGTACAGCACTATCTGGACTGCTTCGGCGGCGGACATTTTGCTGCAAAGCCTGAGCTGGTAAAGAGACTTGTAATGGAAGCTCCTGATGCCATCAAATGGCTGAATGATCTTGGCGTTGAATTTGATAAAGAAGAAGACGGAACCATGATCACAACACATGGCGGCGGTACTTCCAGAAAGAGAATGCATGCTGCAAAGGACTATTCCGGATCCGAGATCATGCGTACCATCAGAGATGAGGTTATCAACCTTGGTATTCCTGTAGTTGAGTTCACTTCTGCTGTTGAGCTTCTGAAGGACGAAAAGGGACAGGCAGCAGGTGCTGTTCTTCTCAACATGGAAACAGGAGATTACTCTGTTGCAAGAGCAAAGACTGTAGTAATCGCAACAGGTGGTGCAGGAAGAATGCATTATCAGGGATTCCCGACATCTAACCACTACGGTGCAACTGCAGATGGTCTTGTGCTTGGATACAGAGCAGGTGCTTCTCTTCTTTACCAGGATTCCATTCAGTATCATCCAACCGGTGCAATCTATCCGTCACAGATCCTTGGTGCACTGGTAACCGAGAAGGTTCGTTCCGTTGGCGCACAGCTTGTAAACGTAAACGGAGAAGCTTATATCCATCCACTTGAAACACGTGATGTAAACGCTTCTGGTGTTATCCGTGAATGTGAAGAAGGCCGTGGCGTGGAAGTTCCGGGCGGATTAAAAGGTGTATGGCTTGATACTCCAATGATCGAGATTCTTGGAGGCGAAGGCACCATCGAAAAGAGAATTCCGGCTATGTTCCGTATGTACATGAACTATGGCATTGATATGCGAAAAGTGCCGATCGTGATCTATCCAACACTTCATTATCAGAATGGTGGTCTGGAAATCGACGGAGACGGATTTACAAAGGAAATTCCAAACCTTTTAGTTGCGGGAGAAGCAGCAGGCGGAATCCACGGAAGAAACAGACTGATGGGTAACTCTCTTCTGGATGTAATCGTATTTGGAAGAAATGCCGGTAAAAAAGCAGCTGCAAAATGCAAAGACGTAGAACTTGGAGAAATGAATCTGAATCACGTTTATGCATATGAAGAAGAACTGAAAGAAGCAGATGTACATACTGATAAGGTATCTCCATTACTGCTTCCGAAATACGCTCGTCACGAACAGCGATAAGAAAAAGAAGGGAGCTTACCAAAATGCGTGAAGTAGAAGTAAGCAGACTTACAGATGTCATTGAAAAACTCTGTATCGAAGCAAATGAACATCTTCCGGAAGATGTAAAATGCGCCATCAAAACATGCCGTGCATGCGAAGACGGAGAAATCGCCAAGGGTGTCCTTGACAATATTATTGAGAACTTTGATATTGCCGATAAGGAGAATGTGCCGATCTGCCAGGATACCGGAATGGCATGTGTATTTCTGGAAATCGGACAGGATGTACACTTTGTAGGCGGGGATTTCACTGATGCCATCAATGAAGGTGTACGTCGTGGATACGACAAAGGATATTTAAGAAAATCTGTAGTAAAGGATCCCGTACGTCGCGGAAATACAGGAGATAACACACCGGCTATGATCTATACAGAGATCGTTCCGGGAGATCAGGTTAAGATCACAGTAGGTCCAAAAGGCTTCGGAAGTGAGAATATGAGTATGATCCGTATGTTTAAGCCGTCTGCAGGACTTCAGGGAATCAAGGATTTCATTTTGGAAGTAGTAGAGACAGCTGGTCCTAATCCATGTCCTCCTATGGTAGTCGGAGTCGGAATCGGCGGAACCTTTGACAAATGTGCTCTTCTTGCAAAGAAAGCACTGATGCGTCCTCTGGATTCCCACAACCCAGATCCATTTTACGCAGATCTTGAGAACGAAATGCTTGAGAAGGTGAATAAGCTTGGAATCGGACCTCAGGGCTTTGGCGGAAAGACCACTGCCATCGGTCTGAATATTGAAACAATGCCTACACACATTGCGGGAATGCCGTGTGCAGTTAATATCAACTGTCATGTAACCCGTCACAAAACGGAGGTGATCTGATCATGGAAAAAAGAAAAATTACACTGCCCCTGACAAAAGAACTGGCAAAGACTCTTCATGCAGGAGATCAGGTTCTTCTTACAGGAACTATCTACACCTCCCGTGATGCAGGTCATAAGCGTATGTGTGAAGCTCTTGCAAGGGGAGAGAAGATCCCGTTTGACCCAACAGATGCAACAATCTATTATGTAGGACCGACTCCTGCAAAACCAGGAGCAGTAATCGGTTCCGCAGGGCCTACAACTTCTGGAAGGCGTGCTCCTTTTCCGATCATACCGCGTGCTCCTACTGACATCATAGTCGGTGCATAGGCA
>NZ_JBBMEI010000089.1:0-12110 GCF_040096655.1 Blautia intestinihominis
TTCATTCTATTGAATGATGATTCTTAAAGAATTTTCGAGAATCGTATGTGTTTCACTGTTTAGTTATCAAGGTTCTTTGCTGTCATCTCTCAGACAGCTCGTTTACTTTATCATATTCATTCATGCTTGTCAAGAACTTTTTTAAGTTTTTTCGAAGCATCTTTTTTATGATCGTGTCGCCCGTTCAGGCGACTTATCGACTCTATCACATCCATACTGGATTGTCAACAACTTTTTTGTTTTTTTCAAAACTTTTCAAATTGTGTGTTCAAAAGAATCAATTCTTTGTGACAGCTCAGTTAGAATACCACTTTCTACGCAGACTGTCAACCGTTTTTTGATTTTTTTATTTCTTATTTTCCAACCCCTATTCTCTAACTGATATCATTCATTTCACGATACTCTTTTGGGGTCACTCCATAACGCTTTCTGAACTGTCTGTTAAAATTAGAAAGATTGGTAAATCCGGCATCCTGAGAAATGTTCAATATCTTATCGTCGGTTTTCTTCAGTGCCTCTGCTGCCACCGCCAGTCTTCGCTCATTCACATAGGCGATCAGACTTAATCCCGTCATCTTTTTGAACCAGCGCATAAAATGGCTGTCACTCCATCCGCAGAACTTTGCCATCTCTCCAACTGTAAGATTTTCATCGATATTTTTTTCTATCTTATGTAGCACCATTTTTAGTTGCTCCCGATCCGGTGAAGACACTTCTTTTACAGACGGATGTTTTCTTATAAGAAGAAAGAGCAGTTGAAGAACTGCCGCCTTTACTCCCAGTTCATAGCCTTTTTCTCTGGACGCACATAAGTCTTCCATCTGGCTCAGGCATTGTTTCAGGACATCATAGCCTTCCTCCTGCTCCTGAACACAGATTGGCGGAAGCAGTTTACCGGCTGCAAGAGGAACCAGAAATTCACCGGCACAGAGATCTGCTGCCCCTGCCCCCAGAAAATCCACTTCAAAAATAATATTTTCATATTCTATAGAAGAACCCTTTGTTTTATACAATGCATGAAGAGTTCCCGGAGGAACCACAAAAATATCCCCCGCCTTTCCCTGAAACAGACCTGTCTCCAGTTGGATCTCTCCTCTTCCTTTTTTGACATAGATCAGTTCCATTTCTTTATGCCAGTGAAGAGAAACTGACGGAAAATCCAGCGGGATCGTACACGGATAGATATTAAACGGAAACAGTTTGCTCCCGTGCTGTTTCTTTTCCTGATATTTCTGATCTTGTTCTTTTTCCATAATATTTTTTCTCCATTATGATGATAGGATAGTATTAGTATTTGCAAGATTTTTACAAGAAACGACAAAAAATATGTGATATAAATATAAGCATAACATAGTACAAGATGTTTTCTGACAACCAACCTAAACCTCGCAACTGTTCATGGAAAGGAATCTCCGGGATTCTCGGGATATGCTCTGTGAACAGTTACAAAAATCTTTTATCTATGTATATGAAAGGAGTGGCTCACATGAGTGAAACCATGACAAATAAACTTAACGATCTTTGCAAAAAAGACATCAAAACTGCTTCCAATGAGGAACTTTATCACGCACTTCTGAAACTTGTTGATGAAAAAAGTCAGCAGCAGGTTCACAGTGTAACTGGAAGAAAGCTTTATTATATCTCAGCAGAATTCCTGATTGGAAAGCTTCTGTCCAACAACCTTATCAACCTCGGACTCTACGATGATGTAAAAGAAGCCCTGGCTGCTGCCGGAAAATCTCTGGCGGATATCGAAGAACAGGAACCGGAACCGAGCCTTGGAAATGGCGGTCTCGGACGACTGGCAGCCTGCTTCCTTGACAGTCTCGCAACTTTAAATCTTCCTGGCGACGGTGTAGGACTTCGCTACCATTGCGGTCTTTTTCACCAGAACTTCAAAAACAATATCCAGAATGAAACCCCTGATTTCTGGCTGACGGATTCCTGTGCGGCACAGGCTACGGACACTGTTTTCCCGGTGTCTCTGGCAGGAAAAGAATACTCTGCAAGACTTTATAAACTTCCGGTTACCGGATACGAAGGACGCACCAATACACTGAACCTTTTTGATCTGGACACGGTAGATGAATCCGTAATCGGTGACGGCATCTCCTTTGACAAAAAGGATATCGCCAAAAACCTGACTCTTTTCCTCTACCCGGATGACTCCGATGAGGACGGCCGTCTGCTCCGTATCTACCAGCAGTATTTCATGGTTTCCGCCGGCGCACAGCTTGTCCTTGAGGAATGTGCCGCAAGAGGCTGCAATTACCATAACCTTGCCGACTATGCTGCGATCCAGATCAATGATACGCACCCAAGCATGGTGATCCCGGAACTGATCCGTCTCCTGATGCTCCATGACATTGATTTTGAGGAGGCTGTACAGATCGTTACCGACACCTGCGCTTACACAAACCACACGATCCTTGCAGAAGCCCTGGAAAAATGGCCGAGACATTATCTGGACACCGTTGTTCCACAGCTCATGCCGATCATCGAGAAACTGGACGCCCTGGCAAAAAGCCGCACGGAGGATGGCTCCCTTGCGATCATCGACCAGAATCAGGTCGTTCATATGGCTCATATGGATATCCATTTCTCACATTCTACAAATGGTGTCGCAACCCTGCACACACAGATCCTCAAAGAAAGCGAACTGGCAGGATTCTACCATCTGTATCCTGAGAAATTCAACAATAAGACAAACGGCATCACCTTCCGCCGCTGGCTTCTGAAATGCAACCCATCTCTGACCAACGAGATCGAAAGCCTGATCGGAAACGGATTCAAAAAAGACGCTTCCGAGCTGAAAAAACTTCTTGCTTATACGAATGATCAGAATGTCCTCAGGAAACTTTCTGAGATCAAAAAGCAGAATAAGGAAGCACTTGCCGCATGGCTCCTTCACAAACAGGGCATAAAAGTCAACACAGATGCCATGTTCACCATCCAGTCCAAGCGGCTTCATGAGTACAAGCGCCAGCAGTTAAATCTTCTGTTCCTGATCCATCAGTATCTGGAGATCAAAGCCGGCCATATACCAAGCGTTCCGCTGGTCAGCATCTTCGGTGCCAAGGCAGCTCCTGCGTACATTATCGCCAAAGACATCATCCACGGACTGCTCACACTTTCTCAGGTGATCGAGAATGACCCGGAAGTTTCCAAATGGATGCAGCTCGTCTTTGTAGAAAACTACAACGTCTCTGCTGCTGAAATGATGATCCCTGCCTGCGATCTCTCTGAGCAGATCAGCCTTGCTTCCAAAGAGGCATCCGGAACAGGAAACATGAAATTCATGCTGAACGGTGCCCTGACTCTCGGAACCATGGACGGTGCAAACGTGGAGATCTCCGAAGCAGTCGGAAACGACAACATCTATATCTTTGGTCAGAGCAGCAAACAGGTCATCCACCGCTATGCAGCCGGTGATTACTGTGCAAAAGACTGGTACGAGGCAGACCCGAACCTTCGTCGTGCGATTGACTTCCTCACCAGCGAAAAAATGCTCTCCTTCGGCGATGAGGAACATCTGAAACGTCTCCAGAATGAACTGATCTGGAAAGACTGGTTCCAGACTCTTCCGGATTTCAACGCCTATGTGGTACGTAAACAGCAGGCAATGGCTGACTACGCCGCAGATCAGGAAAACTGGAGCTGCAGAACTCTGATCAATATCGCACAGGCCGGATTCTTCTCTTCTGACAGGACTATTGAAGAATATGATAATGATATCTGGCATCTTGGGAAATAAAAAAACACCAAAACTTAATCTTTAGCAAAAGCAGAGAGGAAATCCTGAAACTTCCTCTCTGCTTTTTTATTCTCCTGGATTAGACTTTCGGAGCTGTTCTGTCAGTTCTTCACCACCCTGTTCATACCACTCTTTTACAAATTCGTCAAAATAATCAACTGGCTGTACGCCCATGATGATCTGGATAAAACTGTCTTTTTCTAACTGCTGAAGTGATTTCGGGATCTCGCCGTCACTGTCATCCAGATACCGTTTCGCAGTCGTCCGGTAATTTCCCTCGATCAGCCGCCCGACTGCTGCAAGTCTGGACTCGTATGCCGCCCAGTCCTCTGCTGTCTCTGATCTTCCCTGGATAAATTTTTCTGCTGCATCATAGTAGGATTTCTCGATTGCACTTAAATCTGTTTCTTTTCGCATACCACTCATCACGCTCTGGATATCCTTGGTGATCTGGAACGTCGCCTCATTATAATCAATGTTGATGACCAGCGGTCTTGCCGTCGGATCGACATTCAGGGCAAAATATGCATTCACCTCGTCTGCATCCTGCGCTCCATATCTGGTGTAGTCAAACAGCACACTGATGATCTTCATCACGATCTCCGGATGCTCATAATCCTTACGTACAACAACATATTTATTATCGCGGAAGGTATCATACACATTCTGCCAGTCTGCTTCCTGCAGATAATATGGCTGCCAGTCCGCTTCCGGGTCTGTCTCATAGACATCCATCAGGGGATTGTTCGGCGTCCACCAGAGTCCAAAAAAAGCTCCGCAGTTTCCATTTACCACCAGATCTCTGAGATTGTTCTGCGCACGCAGGGCAAAGTTCTGATCCAGTACACCACGTTCGTAGAGTTCATGCAGGTAACTGAGGGCGTTTTTTGTTTCTTCTGTCAGAGAGCCATAAACGATCTCTCCATTCTGGTTGATCCACCTCTGCGGGCTTGCATGGAATTTATCAAAAACAGAATCGACAGAATAACTGGAACTGGTACTTCCCACCAGATCAGTGTCACAGACAAAACCGATCGGGTCTTCTCCGTCTTCTGTTCCCATCCGGTTTTCTGTAAATGCCTCCACGATATCAAATGCATCTTCCAGCGTTTTGGGTTCTTCCAGCCCCAGTTCTTCGATCCAGTCCTTGCGCAGCCACATCAGACGCGGTCCATGGTCTGTGACAGTCTCCGGGATCGCCATCAGTTTTCCGTTAAATCTCACAGAATCCAGAAGGTCGCTTCCGTAGCTCTCAAACATTTCTTTGATTCGTTTGGAAGTGCAATTTTCGTAAACCTCACTCAGATCTGCCACCAGATCATTATCGACCAGTTCTTTGAGTGTTTCTCTGTCCGACACCACCAGAACATCCGGGAGCGTCTGGTCTTTGACCAGGATATTTACGAATTCATCGTAACGGTCTTCTCTCTCCATGTAGACGTTTTTGTTCTGGATGTTCAGCATCTTTCGGAGATAACGGGTGTAGGCATTGTCTTCGTAAGTATCTCCATCCGGGAGGTTCGAATTGTTTGCACCGCTCATCTGTCCCAGAGTATAGGTCACAAGCTCCGGATATGCTCCATAAGGTGTCTGCGCGGCTGTTTCCCAGGTACCGGTGCGGACAGTTTCTTTTGCGGAAGCTGTGTTTTCTGTTTCTGTCGATGTTTCACTCTTATCTGTTTCTCTGGAGACACTGCTGCATCCGCTTAACATCATGCTTACGATACATCCCAGGATCACGGGCAGTTTCCATTTAGTCTTCATGTTTCTTGCCCTCCTTCGGGAATCTCATCACGACATTTGTTCCCTCACCGGGTGCGCTGAAGATCCGGATCCCGTATTCCTCCCCGTAGAGCAGTCGGATACGGTCATTGACATTCTTAAGCCCATACCCCTTCGCCTGATAAGTGACAAGTGTCTCTGCTTTTTCCTGTTCCATTCCCATTCCGTTGTCACGAACGGTGATCACGACATCATCTCCTACGCCTTTGAACGACAGGGAAATCTTTTTGTCGCCCTCTTCTTTTTCGTCAATGCCGTGTTCGATCGCGTTTTCTACAACTGGCTGGAGAAGAAGTTTCGGCATTTTTTCATTCTTGATCTCCGGGTCTGTCTCCCATTCTACGGTGAAGTTGTTGTCATGCATGGTAAGCTGGATCTCCAAATATGCCTCCATATTCCGGATACAGTTTTCGACCGTGACCATGTCCTCGCCTTTACTGAGTGCCGTCCTGTAAAACGTCGACAATGCAAGTGTAACCTTGCTGATATCCATCTGATTGCTCCGGATCGCCATCCAGTTCATCATGGAAAGGGTGTTATAGAGAAAATGCGGGTTGATCTGCGCCTGCAGTGCTTTCAGCTCATATTCTTTCAATGCAATCTTATTGACATATACTTCATCGATCAGACGGTTGATCTCATCCATCATCCTTCGGAAGCTGTTGATCAGAATACCAACCTCGTCTTCCGAATCACTGCTGACTGTAACCTCCCTGCTTCCATGGTTCACCTTATCCATGTTTCTGGTAAGTTCTTCAATCTTTCTTGTAAAAATCCTGGAAAAAGACAGCCCCAGAACCAGCGTGATCAGACAGCAGGCCGCCATCAGCGGAATTTCTTCCAGCAGCAGTCTCCGGACAGAACCTGAAATTGCCCGCTGACTTTTGTAGAGATAAAAACCCCAGTTATTTTCTTTACTTTCTGCCATTGTGTAAGCACATTCCTGATTGATCTTTTCAAGAGCAGTGTCCCTGTCATCCGATTTTTTCAGTTCAATGTCTTCAAGCTCACTTTTGTTGTATAGAATTCTACCATCCTCATCTGTGACCATTCCTCCGTTTTCCTCTGTGAGAATATTCGTCAGCGGCTGAAAGATCTTATCGTAATCCAGCGCAATACAGATTGCCGCGTCCAGAGCCTGATCATCGTAGATCATACGGACTGCCGCCACCTCTTTGCTCTCAAGATTCACCAGCCACTGTATCCTTACATCATCCTGAAGCTCACTGCTCCACCATTCTTCTTTCATTTTGGCAAGTGGAACCAGTGTATATTCATGCTCTACCTGAATACTCCGTGCAAACAGCTGGATCCTGTTAATGGCATCATGATAAGATTTCGGTACTGACAGAAGAGGGTCTGCGATTTCATTGTATTTCTCATAGGCAGTATAATTGTCAATATTTTTTTCCTTGATGATCTCCTCAATATCCGGCGAATAAGTAAGATAATTCAAAAGACTGCTGTAAACGGCAGTCTGACTGTCAATACTCTCCTTCGTCTGGTCGATGATCGACTGCATATCCTCCAGATCACTGCTTCGGACCATCGTACTCTGTCTGCTGTGGGCATAAAGGGCAAGAACTGTCATCGGCACCAAGGCAGTCACGACCAGAAGAATCGTCAGCTTGTGCCGGTATTTCATGTTTTTGATCCATTTACGAAGTCTGTTCATCCTCTCCTGTTCCTTTCCGGTAAGATTCCGGGCTGCTTCCATAATATTCCCGGAAACTCCGGCAGAAATAGGAAACGTTGGCGAATCCTACTTTTTCACTGATCTGTGCTACCTTCATGTTGGTACTGCAGAGAAGTTCTTTGGCTTTTTTCATACGGAAGACACGGATGTAGCGATTGAGGTTCATGCCGGTCTCTTTTTTGAAGATAAAGCTTAAGTAGCCGGAAGACAGATATACTTTTTCCGCCAGCATTTCCAGATTCAGGTCTTCTTCATAATGCTGATAGATATAATTCTTGACGGCAGTCACTTCATTCCTTGAACTGTTCATGGAACGCTCCAGAAAAGCCTCGTACTCTTTGATATTGTCCTCTGTCACAGAAAGGATCTCCATAATATTCCTGCAGTTATAGAGGCGTTCGATCTCGTGTTCCAGTTTGTGCTCACCGGAAAACTGGTTTTCCTGAAAAAGCTCCTGGATCACGTTAGAAAATACAAATTTGATATACATCGCAGAATACTGGGTGTTATCATGGTATTTTTCCTTAAGACATTCAAAATGTCTCCAGAGCTGTTCTATATCCTTGCGGGTGATATCCTCGGAAATCGCCTGCATAAGCTGAGAATCCTGCACTTCTCCGACTTCCATGCCAAGCACTTCATCCTCATTGGTAAACACATGCTTGTCCGGATGATAGAATTTCTCCTCCATCTGCTGTTCCAGCTGCTCCAGAACAGATGGAAGACTTTCACATCCGTCAAACTTCCTGCTCACGGCAAGATAAAACCGCTCCATGTACTCACGTTTAAGGAAATTATAGATATGATTTGCCACAAGCTGATAATCGCAGTACACATCCTGGAACAGAATGAGTGACTGTCTTGCATTCAGGTTCATGTAGAAAAACATCCTGTGGAGTTCTTTCTGCAGTTCCTGTTCCAGATTTTCTTCTGCTGTATCAAAAAGTGCCACATCTGACTCGATCAGGATCGCGCAGTGCCAGCTGTTCCACTTGTCCAGATCAATGAGTTCGCCGGCTTTTTGCAGGATCTCTTTTTTGCCGGAGTAGAGATAGCTCTGGAGAAAATACTGCTGAAGGAAGTTTTTCTCTTTGATCTCGCGGCTTTCTTTTTTTCTTCGTTTGCTGATCTCGCTCTCTGCGCGCTCCAACACTTTGTGGAAATCATCCGGATTTACCGGTTTGAGGATGTATTCGGTCACACCGTAGCGGATTGCCTCCTGCGCAAAGGTGAAGTCGCTGAAGCCGCTGAATATGATGATCTGAAGGTTGGGATTTTCTTCTTTGGCTTTCTTTGAAAGTTCCAGGCCGGTCATGTGCGGCATCTTGATATCTGTCAGAAGAAGCTGGATATCCTCGGAGCGCAGAACCTGTAGCGCCTGTTTGCCGTTGGCCGCTTCAAAGACGGTACGCTCTCCTTCCTCTCTGGAAAGCAGATATTTCAGCCCCTCTCGTTCGATTTTTTCGTCATCTACAATTAAAACGTTTGTCATGCATTCTCCTGTCTGTGTCTTATATTTATCTTTTTCATTATACCACAAAGTCCCCGGAAAGAATATTTCTTCCCGGAGACTGAATTTTCGTTATGTAATTATCAGCCTTTGACTGCGCCGGCTACAACACCTTCGATAATGTGTTTCTGGCATACCAGATAGACAACAATGATCGGAATGATATCGATCATGATACTTGCCATCATCGGTCCCATCTGCACATGTCCGAAGCTTCCGCGGAAATACTGGACTGCCATCGGAATGGTACGGTATTTCTTGATATCCAGTACCAGTGTCGGCAGAAGATAGTCATTCCATACCCACATCAGTTCCAGGATCGCGGTAGAGATAATTGTTGGTTTCAGGATCGGGATCAGAACCTTGAAGTATACCTGAAGAGGAGTACATCCATCGATCAGAGCCGCTTCCTCAATTTCAAGCGGGATACCCTTTACAAATCCTGTAAACATAAAGACCGCCAGACCTGCACCAAATCCAAGATAGATAATACAAATGTTGTATGGATTGTTCAGATGTAAGGTGTCGGCTGTTTTTGCCAGTGTGAACATAACCATCTGGAACGGTACTACCATACTGAATACACAGAGGTAATAGAAAACCTTGGATAATGTTCCGTTTACACGAACAATGTACCAGGCTGCCATAGAGCAGCACAGCATGATCAGAACAACGGACATCACTGAGATCACAAGACTGTACCAGAAGGATTTGAGGAAATCCATCTGTGTAACACTTGCCACAAAGTTTGCAACACCATTCCATGTCTCAGCTGTAGGAAGACTGAATACACCTGAAGTTGTAATCGCAACTTCTTTCTTTAAAGAGTTGACTAAGATCAGTACGATCGGATACATCCAGAGGATGCAGATCAGCGTCAAAATAATTGACGCAACCGGATTTTTTTTCTTATTTTCCATTACTGCTGCACCTCCTTAGATGATGTTGCACGAAGCTGTATCAGTGCGATCGCTACAACCAGCAGGAAGAATACAACTGCTTTTGCCTGGCCGATACCCTTCCACTGAGCACCGCTTCTTGCATAAAATGTATCATAAATATTCAAAGCCAATAACTGTGACTGTTTGCCCGGATCTCCTCCTGTAAGAGAGAGGTTCTGGTCAAACATCTTGAATCCGTTTGTCAAAGTCAGGAAGGTACAGATTGTAACAGACGGCATGATCATCGGAATCTTGATCTTGAACAGGATCTGTCTGCTTGTCGCACCATCGATCTGTGCTGCCTCGATCAGATCAGGAGAAACGTTGTTCAGACCTGCTATGTAGATGATCATCATATATCCGATCTGCTGCCACATCAGAAGGATCAGCATACCGATAAATCCGTTTCTTGCAGAAAGTGAAAGCAGCGGCTGTCCCCATTTGGAGAGCAGTCCGTTTAACAGTGTCTGCCAGATATATCCAAGTACGATACCACCGATCAGGTTCGGCATAAAGAATACGGTACGGAATGCATTGGTTCCTCTGTATCCCTTGGTGAGTACCAGTGCGATGGAAAATGCCAGCACATTGATCAGAATACTTGAAACAAAAGCAAACACAACGGTCAACCAGAATGAATGACTGAAGGTGTTATCCAGTAAGATCTTGGAATAGTTTGAAAATCCGACAAAGGTTACATCATTTACGGTTGTAAATTTACAAAATGAAAGATAAATGCCCCAGATAAAAGGCCAAAGGAAACCGATAACAAATGCCGCAAAAGTCGGCAGTACAAAAATCGGCCACCATTTTTTGATCGTTCTTCCTACCATTATAATTCTCCTCTTTCCCTCTCATAGAACCCACAGGAGGAGGCAAGAACCTCGCCTCCTCTTGATGATTGATCACATATTATTTTGATTACTCGGAGAGAGCTTTCTCTGTAGCCCATCCGTCAACGAATGCACTTACAACATCATCCCATGAACCTGTGCCTGCTGCATATGCGGTAAGAGCTGTTCCAAGTCCGTTTTTCCACTCTTCAGATGGCATTGTTGTGAAGTTCCATGAAACAGGTGTTTTTCCAGCTTCTGTGTATTCAGCATCCTGTTTTACAAATACGTTTGTAGACTCCTGTGCTGTTTTGAAAGGAAGTGTGAATCCCATATCGTTTGCCATGGATTTTGTTCCTGTTTCAGATGTTACACACCAGTTCATGAAGTCCAGAGTTGCCTGAACGTCTTCATCAGATGCATTCTTGTTTACACACCAGTAGTTCTCTGTACCTGTTGCAAGTCCCTCGTTCTCATCATCTACACCAAAGTAGATCGGGATCATTGCAAGCTCGTCATCTCCGTATGTCTTGGACAGTTCTGCATATTCCCAGGTACCATTCTGATAGAATACTGCTTCGCCGTTTACAAATTCGTTTCTGGAGTCATCTGCTGTTTTTGCAGAGAGTTCAGCTCCGTCACAGGTAGAATCTGTGATGTACAGGTCAAACAGGTTCTTGTAGTTGTCAAGATATGTTCCTTTGATTGCCTCTGTATCATCGATTCCGTCTTCTTTGTACTCATAGTAGATCGGAAGGTTTGCAAGATGTGTTTTGAATCTCCAGTCAGAGGATCCGTCCATACCTGCAGATGTGAAAGCACCTTTGATTCCAAGCTCATCCTTTCTTGCCTGAATATCATCTGCTACTTTCTTCAGATCATCGTAGCTCTTGATATCATCCAGAGAATATCCTGCTTTTTCAAGTAAGGTTTTGTTTGTGATCAGGCCATAGGATTCGATTACATATGCGATACCATCTACAGCATCTCCGTCTTTGAGCTCGTAAGTATCAGAGGTAAGTCCTTTTGTGATCTCTGCATCTGTCAGATCATAGCAGTAATCTTTCCAGTTCTTAAGTCCAACCGGTCCGTTTACCTGGAACAGTGTCGGAGCATCGCTCTTTGCCATTTCAGACTGAAGTGTTGTCTCATACTGTCCAGATGCTGCTGTTACAACTGTTACTTCTGTTCCTGTTTCTTCAGTGTAAGCTTTTGCCAGGTTCTGCCAAGCTTCATCTGCTTCTGGTTTGAAGTTCAGATAGTAAACCTTTCCGCCGTCTGCTGCCATGACCGGTACGGACGGGATCATGGTTGCTGCTGTTAATGCTGCCATTGCCATTGCTGTGAGTTTTTTCATTTTCATAGTACTTGTCTCTCCTTTTTTTGTGGATTTTGTTCTCTTTCAACCTGTCTTTATTATAGATTTGTTAGTATTTTTATACTATGATAAAAAATCAAGAAATATGTTGTTTTTTCAAGATATAAAAATATAAAAAAATTGATGTACATTTTACAATTCATGCACATCAACTTCATCTTTTTGTTGAATTTCATTCAACACCCATCTTCCGTCTTCACGTATAAATGTCCAGTA
>NZ_JBBMEI010000090.1:0-12093 GCF_040096655.1 Blautia intestinihominis
CTTAAAAACTGCATAAACACAGGCAGATATACAGCGGACTACCAGTGGTGTGGGAACCTGCCATATCTGGCATGGAAAAAGCGAATGACTGCGTATGTCCTAAGTTACAGGCGTATCCGCCGATATTTAGCCTTGTCGCTTAAAGCGACTGAGGAGCACGTGACTTTAGTCATGTGAGATCCACTTTGAGGTTTGAGAATGATGTAAATATGTATGGTACTCAAGCGGCGAAACTGCAGAAAAAGCGGAAGGAATAGTTTGAGAATGATGTAAATTTAACAACCCTGCGTTACACCGAGGAGGTTTTGTCTCATTTTGGGACAGAACCTCTTTTTTGTTACATGACAGCAAAAAGACGGGAATGATATAATCCTAACAAAAACTTTGTTAGGATAACAAAATTATTTGAATAATTTGTACAAATGGATTGAGGTTTTTGCATTAATGTGGTAAAATCTGACTATGCGTAAAAGAAAAATTAACAAATAATTAGTAAAAAGGGAGAATGATATTGAAGCAGTGGTCAGAAATCCTGCGTAATGTCACAATGCTGTCCCAGCTGGGACTGTCATTTATCACACCGCTTCTGCTGTGCCTGGCACTCTGCTGGTTTATTACTTCCAGGACCGGTGTCGGAGGCTGGGTCTATATTCCTGGATTTTTCTTTGGGATGGGCGGATCGGCGACTGTGGCATATAAGTTTTATCTTTCTGTAAACAAGCAGGAGAAGAAAAAACACAAAAAAAATAAAATATATTTCAACAGACATTCATAAACAGCGATATGACGGACAGAATAAATGAAAGGAATAAAGAAATTATGAGCAGTATATTCGATAAGGTGCAGCCGGCAGTAAAAAAAGAAACAAGGAGAGTAGTCATGATCACGGCAGTCGGTCTGGTTCTGATGTGGATCCTTTTTGCAGGACTTCACTTTGCAATGCCGGACAAAGTGCCGTTGGATTATACCGTATTTCTGGGAGGCATCGGAGGAGGACTGATCGCAGTCCTGAATTTCTTTCTGATGGGACTGGCTGTTCAGAAGGCAGCTTCAGCGACAGATGAGGGAACTGCGAGAATGAAACTTAAAGCAAGTTATTCACAGCGTTTTCTGATGATGATGCTGTGGGTGATCGCAGCGATCGTTGCACCGTGCTTCCATTTTGTAGCGGGAATTGCTCCACTTCTGTTTCCGGGAACGGGAATCAAGATCGTGGGGATATTTCATAAACAAAACTAGGAGGGGAAAATCTGAGAAAGATGGGAGGTGAGTGAAGGAATGGAACTGGATATTAATGGGGCGAAGATACTTTTGACTTTACCCATTGACCTGCCGGTTCTGGGACAGTTAAAGATCAGTGAGACAATGGTGGTGAGCTGGATTGTAATGATCCTGATCACAGGTTTATGCATCTGGCTTACACATGATCTCAAGGAAGAAAACATTTCCAAACGACAGGCAGTAGCAGAGCTTCTGGTAGAGCAGGCAAACAAATTTGTTGTCGGCAACATGGGCGAGAAATTCAGATACATGATCCCGTTTGTTGCAGCACTTTTTGCAACGAGTGTGGTATCGAACCTGATAAGCCTTATCGGACTTCGAAGCCCGACATCAGATCTGTCTACGGAGGCAGCGTGGGCGGTCGTGGTATTTATCATGATCACTGCGCAGAAGATCAAGACCAGTGGATTCGGTGGGTATTTAAAGGGATTTACACAGCCGATTCCGGTCATGACACCGTTTAATATTCTTTCCGAGCTGGCAACACCGGTAAGTATGGCGTGCCGTCATTTCGGAAATATTCTTTCTGGTGTCGTTATCAATGGTCTGATCTATGGGGCACTGGCAGTGGCAAGTTCCGCACTCCTGGGACTGATCCCGGGACTTGTAGGTGATGCATTGTCACAGATACCTATTCTTGATGTAGGTATACCAGCTATTTTATCTGTATATTTCGACTGGTTCTCAGGAATTATGCAGGCATTTATTTTCTGTATGCTGACAGTTATGTACATTGCAAATGCAGCAGAGGAATAAGAAACGAACGTGTGGGAGCGTTCATTAGAAGAAAGGGGTAACTATTCAGTAGGTATATCCCGCGAGGCGTTTTGGCATGTTTTTGCCAAAATCCCGAGACATACAAGGCAAAATGCTATCACCGAAGGTGATGTGGAATGCATTTTGACTCGTAACTGTGAAGGGACTGAACAGTTACGAAAAGGGATAATAATTTTATTACAGGAGGTTTTTACTATGGATTTTCAGTTATTAGCAAAAGGTATCGCATTAGCAGGTTGTGCAATTGGAGCAGGATGTGCGCTGATCGCAGGTATTGGCCCTGGTATCGGTGAAGGTAATGCAGTTGCAAGTGCATTGGAAGCAATCGGACGTCAGCCAGAATGTAAGGGTGATGTTACATCTACCATGCTTCTTGGTTGTGCTATCGCAGAGACAACCGGTATTTATGGTTTCGTAACCGGCCTGCTCCTTATCTTCGTAGCACCTGGTATGTTTATGAACTTCCTGGGCTGATCAGGAAAACAGTAACGGATGTGTCAGATAAGAACGCATCACAGCAGGACAGGAGATAACTGCCAGCATAAGCGGGCAGTGACAACAGGAGGTTACAAACATGCAGGTACAGGAATTAGTAGGAATTGTGCCGTGGAATTTTGTAGCGACGATTTGCAACCTTTTTATTCAGGTGTATCTCATTAAGCGTTTTCTTTTCAAGCCGATCAACGAGATGCTGGACAAGCGCAAAGCCAAAGCTGACGCAGAGATCCAGGATGCAGTGAAGGCGAAGGAAGAAGCTCAGGCTATGAAAGCCGAATACGAAAAGAATATGCAGGAAGCCAGGGACAAGGCAAATGACATTGTCAAGACCGCTCAGAAAACAGCGGCTGTCCAGAGTGAAGAGATGCTCAAGGAAGCTTCCAGTCAGGTAACTGCCATGAAAGAAAAGGCAGAGAAAGACATTGCACAGGAGAGACGTAAAGCTGTCAACGAGATCAAGGGTGAGATCGGAGGCATGGCTGTTGAGATCGCCGGTAAGGTAATCGAGCGCGAAATTAACGAAGAGGATCACACGAAACTGATTAATGATTTTATTGAGAATGTAGGTGAGGCATCATGACACAGGCTGCCAAAGTCTATGGCGGCAGTCTGTACGATCTTGCTGCCGAAGAAAAGCTCGATGGACAGATCATGGAGCAGATGAATGAAATCAGACAGATTTTTCGGGAGAATCCAGGATATCTGAAATTACTGGGAGAACCGGCGATCCCGCAGGAAGAGAGAATGAAACTTCTCGATGAAGCCTTTGGCGGACAGGTAGAGCCGTATCTTCTTAATTTTCTTAAACTTTTATGTGAGAAGAAGATCCTGAGAGAGTTTTCGGGATGCTGTGAGGAATTTACCCGCAGGTATAATGTCGACCATGGCATTGTGGAAGCGGTAGTTACCAGTGCAGTTAAACTCAAAGAAGAACAGATGGAAGCCTTGCGCGCCAAACTGGAGAAGACAAGCGGCAAGAAGATCCATCTCACACAGAAGACAGACCCGACCGTTCTAGCCGGACTCCGCGTGGAGATGGAAGGCATACAGCTTGACGGAACGGTACAGGGACGTATTTCGGATATCACGAAGAAGCTGAATGAAGTAGTTGTTTAATAGAAATGAAAGCAAAAGCTATAAAATGTTAAAGGATGGAATGGACACATGCAATTAAAACCTGAGGAAATATCCAAAGTCATCCGAAGCCAGATAAAATATTATGAAAATGCGATACAGCAGAATGAGACAGGTACAATCCTTATGGTTGGTGACGGAATCGCACGTGCCAGCGGACTTGTGAACTGTATGGCAGGCGAATTACTGGAATTTGAAGATGGAAGTTTCGGTATGGCACAGAACCTGGAAGAAAACAGTGTTTCTATTGTAATATTTGGCTCCGATGAGAATATCGGTGAAGGCCAGACCGTAAAGCGTACAGGCAAAGTTGTGTCTGTACCGGTCGGTGAGGCTATGATCGGACGAGTAGTGAATGCACTTGGTCAGCCAATTGATGGTGCAGGACCGATCGATACAAAAGAATTTCGCCCGGTAGAGAGCAAGGCACCTGGAATCTGTGAGAGACGGTCTGTATATCAGCCGCTTCAGACAGGTATCAAGGCGATCGACTCTATGATCCCGATCGGACGGGGACAGCGTGAGCTGATCATCGGTGACCGTCAGACAGGAAAGACAACTATCGCAACAGATACGATCATCAACCAGAAAGGCAAGGATGTACTCTGTATCTATGTTGCGATCGGACAGAAACGATCTACAGTAGCATCTCTGGTGGAGAATCTTACCAGAAACGGTGCTATGGATTATACCATCGTAGTGGCTGCGACAGCTTCTGAATCCAGCCCGCTGCAGTACATTGCACCGTATTCAGGCTGTGCAATGGGTGAATACTTTATGAACCAGGGAAAAGATGTACTGATTATTTATGATGATCTGAGTAAACATGCGGTTGCGTACCGTGCACTTTCCCTTCTGATCCGTCGTCCGCCTGGACGTGAGGCATATCCTGGAGATGTTTTTTATCTGCATTCCAGACTGCTTGAGCGTGCAGCGAAGCTTGACGACGAGCATGGCGGCGGTTCCCTGACAGCACTGCCGATCATCGAGACACAGGCAGGTGACGTATCTGCTTATATCCCGACAAACGTAATTTCTATTACAGACGGACAGATATTCCTGGAAACAGAACTTTTCCATTCCGGTATCATGCCGGCGGTAAACCCTGGTATTTCCGTATCACGAGTTGGTGGAGATGCACAGATCAAGGCTATGAAGAAGGTTGCCGGAACTCTGAAACTGATCTATTCTCAGTATCGTGAACTTCAGAGTTTTGCCCAGTTCGGCTCAGATCTGGATGCTGATACCAAGGCACGTCTGGAACAGGGTGCACGTATTGTAGAAGTTCTGAAACAGAGCCAGAATGCTCCGGTGCCGGTAGAAAAGCAGGTAGCAATCCTGTATGCGGTGACCAAGGGCATCCTTGAAAAAGTTAACGTTGAAGACGTAAGCGAATATGAAGCAGGACTGTACACGTATCTCGATGCAGATGCAGCTGGTCTGGAAGTGATGCAGCTTATCAGCTCTACAGGCAAACTTGAGCCAGAAACAGAAGAAAAACTGCGTCATGTACTGGAAGCGTATACAGAGAATTTCCTGAATACAAAACCTGACAAATAATGTGAGTAGGAGGGTATAAATCATATGGCTGGAAATATGAAAGCGGTAAAGCTGCGTATCAAAAGCGTACAAAGTACGATGCAGATTACCAAGGCCATGGAGCTTGTTGCATCCTCCAAACTGCGTAAGGCAAAGGAACGTGCAGAAACCTGCCGTCCTTACTTCACAGAGCTGCATGAGACACTGAAAGACATTGCAAAAGAAAACATTGATTTTTCTTCTGTATATTCCAGAGAGTCCTCCAATCCCCGCACCTGTTATGTGGTGATCGCCGGTGACAGAGGACTGGCTGGCGGATATAATGCAAACCTTTTTAAATGTCTTGAGTCTGCAGCCGAAGGCAGGGACTATATGGTGCTGCCGATTGGAAAAAAAGCAGTTGAGTATTTCAGACAGAGAGGCATTGAATGCCTGACAGATAAGTTTGCAGAGATTGCAGGTATTTCTGTCGCAGACTGTTTTGAGATCGCGAATCTGCTTTGTGAAGAATTCCGCAAAGGAACATTTGGTCATATTGAATTATGTTATACCGTTTTTGCATCTATGCTTTCTCAGCGTCCGGAGGTATTTTCCATACTTCCTATGACAGATATCAGAGAGGAAAGCGGCGGCAGAGTGGATACAAGAAATCTGATCCTCTATGAGCCGAATGCAGAGGTTGTGTTTGATGCCATTGTTCCGGAATATCTGGCGGGGCTGGTTTATGGCGGTGTATGTGAGAGTACAGCCAGTGAACTTGCAGCCAGAAGAATGGCTATGGACGCTGCGACAAGTAATGCAGAAGAGATGATCGATAAGCTGAATCTGTATTACAACAGAGCACGACAGGCCAGCATCACGCAGGAGATCACGGAGATTGTTGCAGGTGCGGAAGGGCTTTAAAGGGGCTTAATTTAGCATAGGAGACTTAAAACATGAGTGAAAAACACATTGGCGAAGTAGTACAGGTCATCGGTCCGGTTCTGGATATCCGCTTTGCGCACGATGAACTCCCGGCTCTTCTCAATGCCATAGAAATAGAATCAAACGGCGCAAAGCTGACAGCCGAGGTAGCGCAGCAGATTGGTGACGATGTCGTGAGATGTATCGCCATGAACTCTACCGACGGTCTTGTCCGGGGCACAAAGGCAGTAGATACCGGCGGCCCGATCACAGTTCCGGTAGGAGATGCCTGCCTGGGACGAGTATTTAATCTTCTTGGAGATCCGGTAGATAACCAGCCGGCTCCGGAAGCACAGGAACGCTGGTCCATCCATCGTCCTGCTCCTTCTTATGAGGAGCAGATGCCGGCTACAGAGATCCTGGAGACTGGTATCAAGGTCGTAGACCTGATCTGCCCGTATGCAAAGGGTGGTAAGATCGGTCTGTTCGGTGGTGCCGGTGTAGGAAAAACAGTCCTTATCATGGAGCTGATCCACAACGTAGCTACCGCTCACGGCGGTCTGTCTGTATTCACAGGCGTTGGGGAACGTACCCGTGAGGGAAATGACCTTTACAATGAAATGAAAGAAAGTGGAGTTATCGACAAGACTGCCCTGGTTTATGGCCAGATGAATGAGCCGCCGGGAGCACGTATGCGTGTCGGACTTTCCGGACTTACCATGGCGGAGTATTTCCGTGATGAGAAAAACCAGGACGTGCTTCTTTTCATTGACAATATCTTCCGTTTCACACAGGCTGGTTCTGAGGTATCCGCGCTTCTTGGACGTATGCCGTCCGCAGTAGGATATCAGCCGACACTGGCAACTGAAATGGGTAACTTACAGGAGAGGATCACTTCTACACGTAAGGGTTCCATCACATCTGTACAGGCCGTTTATGTGCCAGCCGATGACCTTACAGACCCTGCTCCGGCAACAACTTTCTCACATCTGGATGCTACGACTGTACTTTCCCGTGAGATCTCCAGCCAGGGTATTTACCCGGCAGTAGATCCGCTGGATTCCACAAGCCGTATCCTTTCACCTGAGATCGTTGGCAAAGAGCATTATGAGATCGCGAGATCTGTACAGCGTGTGCTTCAGCGATACAAAGAACTTCAGGATATCATCGCCATCATGGGTATGGATGAACTTTCTGAGGAAGACAAGCGTACGGTAAACCGTGCACGTAAAGTTCAGAGATATCTGTCACAGAGTTTCTCTGTAGCAGAACAGTTCACAGGTATGCCTGGTAAATATGTTCCGCTGAAAGAAACCTTAAGAGGCTTCAGGATGATCCTTGACGGCGAATGCGATGACATCCCGGAGAGCTACTTCCTGTTTGCAGGAACCATCGATGAAGTATTCGAAAAAGCTAAGAAACAGTAAAGGAGGTGGCTTATGAGTACCTTCCCTTTACGGATCGGAACACCGGACGGACTGCTTTTTGAGGGCGATGTGGAGCGTGTGGTCTGCAGAAGCATCGGCGGCGATATCGCGATTCTTGCAAGACACTGTAACTTCTGTACCGCTCTTGGAATGGGTGAAGCCAGCGTAGTCATGGCAGATGGAAACAGACGGACTGCAGCCTGCATCGGCGGAATGCTTTCTGTCATGAACGGAACCTGCCGTCTTCTCGCAACCACCTGGGAGTGGAAAGAAGACATCGACGCAGAGCGCGCACAGGCAGCGAAGAAACGCGCCGAAGAAATGATCGCCAAGGGCGGTCTCACCGACCAGGAATACAAGATGGCATCAGCAAAGCTTCAAAGAGCACTGGTGCGTCTGAGTGTAAAAGAGTAATTACAGGGAGCGATGTTGATAGGAGCATCGCTCCTTTTTTGGACTGCAGTGCAAAAGATGTATTTACGGATTCGACATAAAGTGCTATGATGTGTTTCACTATCATACTGCAGGTTCAATCCGGACGCAGGAAAGAAGGAGTGAGATTTTATGAAATCTACTACGGTAGAAGGCAGGGCAAAGACGAAGAATGGAGTCACCAGGCTTGTTTTTTCGGTAATATGTATCCTGCTGGAAGTAATATTTATTATTTTAATGTTTACAAAGCTCAACAGATATGCAGAGGCAGTCAATCTTCTTACGAGAGTTGTGGGCGTGATCGTTATTTTGAACATGTATGCATCACCGGTTACCTCGACGATCAAAGTGCCATGGATCCTTCTGATCCTCATGTTCCCGATCATGGGACTTGGATTGTATCTTCTGGTCGGTCTGAACGGTGGTACCGAAAAGATGAGGAGGCGTTATCAGAAAATCGACGAACAGCTTTTGCCGCTGCTCCCGGCGAACAGAAAGATTCAGGAAAAATTACTGCAGAAAATTCCAAGAGCCGGAAATATTTCTTCCTATATCCACAGAAATGCTGCGTATCCGGTGTATCAGAATACAGATGTGACCTATTTTGATGAGGCGGCAAAGGGACTGGAAGCACAGCTTCAGGATCTGGCCAAAGCGGAGCAGTTTATCTTTATGGAATACCATGCAATTGAGGATGCCGAGGCCTGGCACCGGATTCAGCAGGTGCTGGAAGACCGTGTAAAGGCAGGTGTGGAGGTCAGGGTATTCTATGACGATATGGGCTCGATTGGTTTTATTAATACAGACTTTACCAAAAAGATGGAAGCAGTCGGAATCCGCTGTCGTGTATTTAATCCGTTTATGCCAGGTCTGAATCTGTTTCTGAACAACCGTGATCACCGAAAGATCACCGTGATCGACGGCAAAGTCGGATTTACAGGCGGATATAACCTTGCGAATGAATATTTCAATCTGACACACCCTTACGGACAGTGGAAGGATACGGGCATCCGTCTGGAGGGCGATGCGGTGCGTTCTCTGACAGTGACTTTCCTTGAGATGTGGAATGCAGTTAACGACAAGGATGAGAATGACACGGATTTTGCCCGGTTTTTGCTGGAATATCCGTATAAAGCACAGCAGACTGGATTTGTTCAGCCATATGCGGACAGCCCATTGGATGGCGAAAAGGTGGGAGAAGAAGTTTACATCAGCATGGTGAACAAGGCAGAAAAATACTGCTGGTTTATGACACCATATCTGATCATTACCGATGAGATGGCACATGCAATGACTCTTGCCGCAAAACGAGGCGTAGATGTAAGGATCATCACGCCGGGCATTCCGGACAAAAAACTGATCTACAGTGTCACCCGGTCTTTTTATCACGAACTGGTCAAAGACGGCGTGCGGATCTACGAATGGACACCGGGGTTCTGTCATGCAAAAATGAGTGTTGCAGATGACTGTATGGCAACCTGCGGAACCATCAATCTGGATTACCGAAGCCTGTATCATCATTTCGAAAACGGATGTTTTATGACAGACTGTGATGTGGTTCTGGACATCCGAAATGACCTGCAGGAGAAAATGAAAGAATGCCGTGAAGTCACCGAAAAATACCGTACTGGCCGCAGTGCATATCTTCGCCTGAGCCAGCTGCTTATGAGACTGTTTGCGGGATTATTATAGGAAAAAGGCGTGAGAGATATACTTGTTAGCATTGACTCACCGGGTATGTATAAAGTAAAATAAAAACATATAAAACGTAGAATATGAAGAAATAAATAAAAACAGAACAGACTCTGACGGCAAGGAATTTCATCCGAGCGGGAATAGTTGTTAATGTGAAATCTACAGATTGCTGTGAATGAAATAAACAGTAATATTTACAGGACTTCTCTACCCTGACGGTGGAGGAGTCTTTTTGCATTTATGGAGATTTTTTACAGAGAATACAGGGTCTGTTATGAAACAGGGAGGGGATTTACGAATGCTGAAAGTAGCAATTTATGGAAAGGGCGGTATCGGAAAATCAACCGTGACCTCCAATCTGGCGGCGGCTTTTGCATCCATGGGGAAGAAAGTCATTCAGATCGGATGTGACCCGAAAGCAGATTCTACGATCAATCTGCTTGGTGGTGAACCACTTCGCCCGGTGATGAATTACATGCGTGAAGAGGACGAGGAACCAGAGAAACTTGAGGACATTTCAAAAGAAGGATTTGGCGGTGTTCTCTGTATTGAGACAGGCGGTCCGACACCGGGACTTGGCTGTGCAGGAAGAGGAATTATAGCAACTTTTCAGCTACTGGAAGACCTGAGGTTATTTGAAACCTATCAGCCGGATGTTGTGCTTTATGATGTGCTTGGCGATGTAGTCTGTGGTGGCTTTGCAGCACCGATCCGTGAGGGATATGCGGAAAAAGTTCTGATCGTAACCTCTGGAGAGAAGATGGCACTGTATGCAGCAAACAACATTTCCAGTGCTGTACGGAACTTCGAAGACAGAAGTTATGCGAGAGTTTTTGGCATTGTCCTGAATCATCGAAACGTTGAAAACGAAACCGAAAAAGTGCAGGCGTTTGCACAAAAAAGCAATATTCCGATCGTAGGTGAAATACCAAGAAGCGATGAAATCATCCGATGGGAAGACCAGGGCAAGACCGTGATCGAAGGAGATGCAGGATCTGAGATCAGCAGACGTTTTTTTGACCTGGCAGAAATGCTTTTGAAAGCAGAGGAAGAAGAATGAGCAGAGCCTATTATTGTACAGTAGAAGAATTAAATGAGCGTGGGAGGGACAATATTCCGGACCAGTTCAGATCAAATATGCACCTGATCTACAGCTCTCCGGCGACACTTGCCTTTAACTCTCCGGGAGCAGAAGGATTCGGAGTTAAGAGAGCCGGACTTGCTGTTCCAGATTCGATCATGCTGATCGTGGCACCGGGATGCTGCGGACGAAATACATCCCTGATCAGCTCCATGCGCGAATATGACAATCGATTTTTTTATCTGATGATGGATGAGACAGATATCGTGACAGGACGTCATCTCAAGAAAATACCAAAAGCAGTAGAAGAAATCTGTAACAGCCTGGATAAGAAACCATCTGTTGTGATGATCTGCATTACCTGTGTAGATGCACTTCTTGGCACAGATATGGAGCGTGTCTGCCGTAAAGCGGAGGAGAAGACCGGACTTCCGGTGCGTCCATGTTATATGTATGCATTGACCAGAGAGGGACGGAAACCACCGATGGTACATGTGCGACAGTCTTTATATTCTCTTCTTGAGCCGACAAAAAAGAAAGGAAATGTCGTCAATCTTCTGGGATTTTTCTCGCCGCTTGTGGATGACTGTGAGCTGTATGATCTGCTTCACAGTGCAGGGATCAAGACGATCCACGAGATATCCAGATGCAGAGATTTCGAAGAATATAAGACCATGTCGGAGGCGAATTTCAATCTGGTACTGCATCAGGAATCACGTTTTGCGGCAGAAGATTTTAATGACAGACTGAAGATTCCGTTTATTGAGTTACGACGTTTATATCAGACAGATAAAATACAGAATCAGTATCAGGCGCTTGCGTCTGTGCTGGGAGTTTCTTTCGAACTGGACAAGTATCGAGAAGCAGCAGAACAGGCAATCGAAGACTTTCGAAAAGTCTGTCCGGATGCATCGTTTGCCGTTGGGGAATGCATGAACGGAGATCCGTTTGAACTGGCACTTGCCCTTCTGAAATACGGATTCAAAGTACCGGAAATCTATGGAACGATCACAGTAGAGAACTTCGTATATATGAAACAGCTTGCCCTCTTAAGCCCGGAAACAAAAGTATTTTCCAACATGGAACCAACCATGATCTACTACGATCCGGCGCAGAGCGGTGTAAACATTACCATAGGCAAAGACGCCCTCTACTACCACCAAAACTGCCCGGGCCTGATGTGGAACCAGGACGAGCAGCCGTATGGCTTTGCGGGAGTGAGACGGTTGTTTGAGGCGTTGAAGGAATGCATATGAGTAATAAGAGCATCTACAAAGAGGTGGATGCTCTTATTTTGTCGAACGATTTTTTCTTGAATTGAAAGAT
>NZ_JBBMEI010000091.1:0-12091 GCF_040096655.1 Blautia intestinihominis
TGCAGAACCATGTGCTGCCATATTTGCAGAGCTTTTGCAGTCTGGAAGAAAAAAGTGTGCAGGAAAAGCAGGAACGGCAGGTTGCAGAAAAGCAGGACAGCAGAGTAGAAGCGTCAAGAGCAGCGAATGTGACAAAAGGGGATAATGACAAAGCTGTGAAAAAGGTAGTTTCGAGTATGCAAACAGAAAAGAATAAAGCAACTACGAAGGCAAAGAAGCCATCTATTCATGAACGACTGGAAATCAATAAGAGAAAAATCCAAGAAAAGCAGGGAAAAGATGAGCTGGAGAGAGGAGCTGATCGGGATGTAAGAACGGTATAAATTTATAGAAAGGCACTTGGCTCCGTTTTGGACATAGCAAAAGTGCTGACAGTGACGAACGAAGATGTGCTGCCTGCTTATTTGCAGAGAGTATCTGATTTTGAAGACTGCCTACTTGCAACTTGTACGAAGGAGAATCAGTGTGATGCGATTGTGACAAGGAATAAAAAGGATTTTCTTTCCTTTTGGATTACACTGCTTTCTCCGGAAGAACTGCTGAATATTTATTCGTAAAAATATGTTTTTACAATCGGCAGCAGAAGGAAAGTTGAATGATAACTCCGATCCAGCATACTGCAAAATATAAAAATTTTATAACAAAGTGGAAAACCCTGCGTAGGATCAGAAATGTTCTCACAGGGTTTCATGTATCTAATAAAATATAGAAATTTAGCGGATTTCTGCTAGAATAAGAAAAACTGTTAAAAAAATATCGTGCATAGATCAAAAAGACTATATATGGGCGACCTTTTAAAGCCGATTTATATAAAATAGAAGAAAAAAAGGTGGTCGATACCGTGGATATAAAAACAGCGGTCATATATCGGTTAAACGATCTGATTAAGCAGAAAGATATCACAGTGAATGAAGCGGCGGTGCGCTCAGGCGTCCCGCCTTCAACACTGAAAAATATTTTGTATGGACAAAGCAGGAATGCTGGCGTAGTTACAATTAAAAAGATATGCGATGGATTGGATATTACAATACAGGAATTTTTTGAAGATCCCATCTTTGCAGATTTGGAACCGGAGTTATAGGAACAGGCAAATAATCTTAGGATTCAGATTCTGCAAGATGGTTTTTTTATGGGAAAGGGTTAGAAGAAACTAACACTGGAGGATGAATATGTGTAAAATAGCAATTTGCGACGATGATAAAGAATACAGGGAGAAAATAAAGACGGTCATAGAAACGGAAGGGATTCTGTCTTCGAATGAGATACGGTTTTATGAATATGAATCAGGAAAAGAATTATTGGAAGATGCGGATATTTTGCATGATCTGATTTTTATGGATATGCGTATGCCTGGATTGGATGGAAATAAAACAGTACTGAAGCTGAGGGAATATAATGAAGCAGCGATATTGGTGTTCTGCTCCGGCTGTTTTGAACCGACTCCTGACAGCATTAATGTTGGACAACCGTTCCGGTACATCATGAAGGATCTGCATGACAGAAGTCTGAAAAAGGAAATACCTATGATTTTATTAAAAGTGAAATTGTGCTGTGGAGATTCTTCCGTGACAGTTACATCGGCGGGAAGGATAATGCGCATCCATACGGAAGACATTTTATATATCTGTCTGGCGAAAAGGGGCTGTACGATATACATTGCCAGACAGGGAAAGATAGAAGAGATGCATTGCAAGGAATCTTTAAGTGATCTGTATGAGTGTCTGGCCGGAAGGGGATTTGAGTATGCACACAACAGCTATATTGTGAATTTGGCAAAAGTGGAAGGATTGGAAAAGAACGTTGCGTTGCTGCCGTTTGGAATCCAGTTGAATGTTTCGAGGTCGAGAAAAGGACAGTTTGCCGACGCACTGATAACATTTCTTGGGGAAAGGAACGGCATGGTATGATAATAAGAGATTATTTGATTTGTCTTCTTCAGATGTATCTGTTGGAGGACTTGGAAAAGAACATACTCCCATACAGAAGAGAAAGATTCTGGGAAAAATTTCTCGTATATTGTATCGCAGCACTGGCAATGTTCGGAACCAACCGCCTGGAATCCTCAATACTTAATATGGTAATGATTCCGGTAATCTATATGATTGCGTCTATGGTTGTGTTCCGGGGAAATATATGGAAGAAGCTGGTTACGGTATGCTGCTATTATGTGCTGGCAATTATTCCCGAATTTCTCTTTGCGGCACTTACGAATGCATATGGCGTGACTGGTGCGTCCGAGGGCTTCAGGACTGAAACAGAAAAGACATTAGCACTCCTGCTGATGAGTACCATGACATTTCTGTTTATTAAATGCATTAATCAGGTAACAAGGAAAAGGGATTATCTGACGATTGAAAATAAAACATTTACAGTGCTGCTCATGCTGCCAACCGCAACGATCGTTATGTTAGGATGTATGTTTTATTCGCACACTTCTTTTGAAGGAATGAACAGGGTCATGGTTCCGGTAGGAGCTTCGCTTCTGTTAATGACGAATATCTTCATTTTCACAGTATTTGACAGGTTTGTAGAAAAATCAGAAGAAGTGAAGAAGATGGACCGGCTATACCAGAAAAGCAGGGCGGAGATTGCCAATCTGCAGTATATGAATAAGGTTAATGAGGATAACAGAGCATTCTTACACGATATAAATAAATTTATCTGTACAGTAGCCGGCTTGATAGAAGAAGGAGAGAATCAAGAGGTTAAGGACATCATGGAACATTTAGGCGTCCGGATTCAGAATCTTCAAAAAAGTGTATATTGTGAGCATCCGATCTTGAACAGCATCCTATGTGAAAGAAAATTTCTTGCAGAATCTAAGGATATATCCTATAGGATTACCCTGGGTAATGATCTCAGACTGGATTTTCTGGAAGAGTTGGATTTGATCTCGATCGTAGGGAATCTTTTGGATAACGCACTGGAAGCGGCAGAAAAGACAGAAGATGGCAGATATGTGGAATGCAGGATGTATATGGGAAATGCGGGGCATTTCCTTGTCATGGAATTTTGCAATGGGTATGTCGTCCCTCTGTTAAAGGACAAGGACAGGTACATAAGCACCAAAAGAGACGCGGACAGTCACGGGATCGGACTGCACACGGTTGGAAAACTGGTTAAAAAGTATGCGGGAATTATGCGAGTGGAGGCAGGAGAACGGGAGTTCTCTGTTAAGCTGATCTTTACAATCAAATAAGGACGTGCAAAAATCGCCCAAAAAGTTACCGTTTTTGCCACGGTAATTGAAAAGAGGGCGATTTTTGTGTAAACTTTCGGAAAAAAGGAGGCTTTGTAACTATGAAAAAAATAATCAGAAAAAACCTGGGAATCAAACTGCTTGGAGCTGTAAACTGTCTTGCACTCTGCTTGACGGCGTATACGGCAAATCTGGCGTGCAACTGGCTGTACTATCAGGAAGATGAGCCGGAAGAAGTTAAGAAAATGAGGAAATTCTAGTGTGGAAAAAAATGGCTGGCCGGCTTTTTGAACTACAAAGCAGGAATGGGATTCTTGAAGAGAAAGACCGCAGGCTGTATGAATATGCTTACGGCGTACTGCTGGGCAGGGTGGTAATATACCTTATCATCGTCATACTTGGCATCATAACGGGGAATTGGATGGAGATGATAGTCTTTTTATTGCCCTTTACTGTTTTAAGGCAGTATGCCGGAGGGATTCATTTGGAAAAGGCAGGGGGCTGCATGGCTGTTTCCGGTATCCTTGTCCTTCTATGCAGTCTGTATCTGGCGTCTGCTCCGGCTGTAATATGGCAAATGCGGATCATATGGTTTGTCGCAGTTGGCGTTATATTTATCATGGCGCCGGTAGATGCCAGCAGCAAGAAGTTGGATGCGAAAGAGAAAAAAGTTTATGGGATGCGCGCGAGGGTAATTTTAGTTATTGAATGCGCGATAGCAGGTGTTTTTTCTGTGATTGGATATTCCCTGATCGTAAACGGGATTATGGTAGCGCATATTGTTTTGGCGTCCGGTTTGATATTGGGATGGATCAAAAATTTTTTTGACAAAGAGTTAGATGTAACTAATTACAGGTAGAAATAAGAAGTGATTGAGAAAAACATATTACAAAATGATGGTAAACAGAGAGAAAAAGAACATTATGCCAGAGGAATATAAAAGTGAATATGAAATTGATAAAAAATACGGAAAATATTAGTAAAGAGAAAATAACCTTGTTTTGTCTGCCATTTGCGGGAGGCGGTGCTTCTGCTTATAACCAGTGGGCGAAAAAGATGCAGGGGAAAGTAACGGTATGTCCAGTTCAGCTTCCGGGAAGGGAAGAACAGATCATGGAGAAACCGTATATAGATATGTCGGTTATGTTAGATGACCTGGAAGAGGCTGTAAGAAAGGTTGTGTACGGACCGTATGCCTTATGGGGACACAGTATGGGTGGGAAGATCTCTTATGAGCTGGAAAAACGGTTGGAGGCAGCGGGATATACTGCAAAATGTCTGTTTATTTCCGGCAGCCGGGTTCCTAGTATTCCGGAGCCAAATCCAATCTATCATCTTCCGGATGAAGCGTTTAAGAGGGAACTGGGAAGATTTGAAGGGACGCCAAAAGAGATACTAGAGAATCAGGAATTGTTGGATTTCTTTCTGCCTATGCTGCGGGCGGATTTTACCATGGATGAAACGTATTATGATAAAGCGGGAGTAGTGCTGCATACACCTATCTCTGCATTTGGCGGAGAAAAGGACGACGAAGCGGATGAGAGTGCGATCTTGGAATGGGGAAAGTATACGGACAATGATTTTAACTACCGGATATTTCCGGGAGGACATTTTTATCTGAGGGATTGTGAAGACGAAGTAATAAGTGAGGTCATGAGACTGCTTTAGAGAATGAAAAATGGAGATTAAACGATACGGAGAAAAGGAATTTCTGTCAGCAGACAAACTTTATATCCGTGAAAATGAGATACATATATGGTGTATCCGCTGGCCTGAAATGACAGATTTCTGGAAGAACCATGAATATATCCTGAGTGGGCAGGAATTGGAGCAAGCCGGAAGATTCCGTTTTCCTGAAGACAGGATGCGTTATATAGCCGGGAAGGTTGTCGTGCGGATCCTCTTAAAAAGATACTTAGATATGGAAACGATTGATTTTTCTGTCAATGAACTGGGTAAGCCTTATCATAAAAAGATTGCGGGAAAGCGGACAGTGGATTTTAACATTTCGCACTCGGGTGAATTCATACTGGCGGTATTCGCTGTCGGAATGGATATCGGAGTAGATGTGCAGGAGATGGCAGAGTGCCCGGACTATAGGGAGATAGCGGAAAATTTTTATACTGCAGAAGAAGCGGAAGATGTAAAAAATGAAGGACCGGATCTGTTTTTTCAGTACTGGGCGGCGAAAGAGGCATATGTAAAGGCGCTTGGAATTGGATTAGGAAGAGGAATGGATTTCTTCTCTGTCAGAAACGAGAAAATTGCAGAAAAAGATAAGAAAGATCAGGACTGGTTTCTGTATCCGGTCAGGATCAAAGGATATGCTGCGTATGTGGCGGCGCATAAGAAAGGAGACAGATAAAATGGGTTATAAGAAAGATATGAGCAAATATGAGAATCTGGAAGGCTGGGAGAGATGTGGATTTGGAGAACAGCTTGATAGGTGGGCGGAAAAATATGGAGAAAGAATTGCGGTCACGGACAGTGAAGACGAGATCAGTTATATGGAATTAAAGCAAAAAGCAGATTGTCTTGCGGCAGCTTTTCTGCGTAAAGGGATTTTAAAGGGAGACAAAGTGCTTGTGCAGCTTCCGAACAGGATTTCTTTTGTGATCGTGTTTTTTGCGCTTTCCAAGATTGGGGCGGTGCCAATCATGATGCTGCCGGCCCACAGGGAGGCGGAACTGGAAGGAATTATTGAACTGGCAAAGCCGGCCGCTTATATTGTGGTGGAGAAATATCTGGGATTTTCATATGTGCCGATGGCAAATGCGATGAAAGAGAAATATTCATGTATCCGGCATATATTTGTAGATAGCGAATCCGGGGATATCAGTGGAATGATTGCGGAAACGTATGGAGAAAATGGAGCATTTCCGGCTGTGGATGGGTATGAAACGGCGGTGCTTTTGCTGTCCGGCGGGACGACAGGGGTTCCGAAACTGATTCCGCGCACCCATACGGATTATATGTATAATGCCCGCATGTCCGCGAAGAGATGCCGTCTGGATAGCAGTGACGTTTATCTGGCGTCTCTTCCGGTAGCTCATAATTTCCCGTTATGCTGCCCGGGGCTTTTAGGCACGCTGGACGTGGGAGGAAAAGTTGTGCTTGCGTCTGCGACCAGCCCGGATGATATCCTTGACGCAATTACAGAGGAAGGTGTCACGATAACGGCATTGGTTCCTGCTATGGTTACTGTGTGCATGGAAATGCTGGAATGGGATGAAGATTATGATATATCCAGCCTGCGGATTTTGCAGGTGGGCGGCGCAATGCTGGAAGATTCCCTTGCGGATAAGATCATTGAAGAATGGCCGTGTAAACTGATGCAGGTATTTGGTACGGCGGAGGGGCTACTGTCCTTTACTAGCCCGGAGGATGAAGGTTCCCTGATCGCAAGATGCCAGGGAACTCCGGTGTCTCCTGCGGATGAAGTGAAGATTGTGGATGAAGAAGATAAGGCCGTACCGGAAGGAGTTTTTGGGGAATTATTATCCAGAGGCCCGTATACGATTGATGGTTATTATATGGCGGAGGAAGCGAATAAAAAGAGCTTTACGTCGGACGGATTTTACCGGACGGGCGATAAAGCTATGTGGACGAAAGACGGAAGGTTACGTTTGGGCGGGAGGATCAAAGAGCAGATTAACCGCGCCGGAGAAAAGATCATGCCTTCAGAGATTGAAGCTTATCTTTGCAGGCATTCGAAAATCAAAGAGGCAGCCGTTGTCGGCGTTACGGATGAAACCCTTGGAAACCGGATATGTGCATTCCTTGTGACCGATGATGAAACCGGGATCGATTTGCAGGAAATACACAGGTTCCTGCGGGAAATAGGCGTTGCGGCGTATAAAATGCCGGATCAGATAGAACGGGTAGAGACATGGCCGCTGACCAGCGTAGGAAAAATAGATAAGAAAGCATTAGAACGTATGGCGCAGGAAAAATAGAAGGAGACAGAATCATGGAATATATAGAGATAAAGGAACAGATCAAACAAAAGCTGCCGGTAGCCAGAGATTTGGGGGATTCCGAAAATCTGCTGGAGCTTGGGCTTTCATCCCTGACAATCATGCGTCTGGTAAACCAGTGGAGAAAACAGGGGGTTAAGGTTTCATTCGGTTCATTGATGGAAAATCCTACCCTTGAAGGCTGGTGGGCGCTGATCCAGCGCAGCATGAAGAAAAAAGCGGGCAAAAAACGGGCGCAAGAATCTAAGATAACGCCGGAAAAGGATATGAAACAGCCGTTTCCTTTAACAGACGTACAGTATGCATATTGGGTTGGCAGGGATGAAGAACAGGCTCTTGGAGGAATAGACTGTCATGCGTATTTAGAGTTTGATGGGGGAAATATAGATCCGGAGCGTCTGGAAAAAGCATGGAATGTACTGCAGTATCATCATCCTATGCTGCGCGCCTGCTTTTTGGATGATGGAACACAGAAAATCCTGGATAAGCCGTATTGTGAAAAAATAAAGGTTCATGATTTTTCCCGGATGTCATCTGAGGAAGCAGAGGCAATGGCAGTATCTGTCAGAGAACGTTTATCCCATCGGAAGTTAAAGATTGAGGAAGGCGAAGTAGCAGGAATAGAGCTTACGCTTTTTCCTGAAAATAAGGCACGCCTTCATGTGGACATGGCACTTTTGGTTGCTGATGTACAGAGTCTGCAGATATTATTGAGGGATTTGGCATCTGCTTACCGAGGGGAAAACCTGCCGAAAGAATCAAAAGGGTGGAATTTTGCTTCCTATCTAGAACGGCAGAAACAGGAAGAAGGGGAGGAACGGAAAAACGCAGAAAAATACTGGAAGAATCGTTTAGAGCATTTGCCAAAAGGCCCTGACCTTCCATTGGCAAAACGTCCGCAAGAAGTGGAAAAAACGGTGTTCAACCGCAGGATTGTGAGAATCGAAAAGGAAGAATGGGATCATTTGCAAATGCGGGCAAAAAAATACCAGACAACTCCGGCAATGGTTCTTCTTACTGCATATGCGGTGGTTCTGGAACGATGGAGCAGGAATCATTGTTTCCTTATTAACATTCCGTTTTTTAACCGGAAAACAGAGCAGCAGGGGTTAGAGGAAGTAATAGCAGATTTTACTACTCTGTTATTGCTGGAGATTAACTGCGAAGAAAATCCGACTTTTGCGGAATTGTTGGACAGGATTCAGAAGCAGCTTCATGAGGATATGAAGTATACGGCATATTCCGGCGTGCAAGTACAGAGAGACATTGCGCAGATGTGTGGTGACGCATCGGCAGTGGCGCCGGTTGTTTTTGCCTGCAATCTGGGAACGCCGTTGGTAAATGATACGTTCCGGAATGAACTGGGGCAGTTTTCCTATATGATTTCCCAGACGCCGCAGGTGTGGAATGATTTTCAGAGTTATGAAGATGAAAATGGCGTACAGCTTACATGGGACAGCGTGGATGAGTTATTCCCGGAGAATATGATCCCGGATATGTTGGAGAGTTTTGAGATTCTTCTGCATGAATTGGGAAAGAAGGACTGGAATCAGAGATTTGATGTGCTTCCTGAAAAAAGAAAAAGAGAAATTGAAGATACAGCGCGTACAGGAGTGCCGGAGCGTGTGGAATGCCTGCATTGGGCTGTTATGAACCATGCGGAAGTTTGCCCGGAAGATATTGCGCTTATTGATGCGGGAAGCGGAAGATCGGTATCCTATGGGGAATTAAAAGCACGGGCAACAGCAGTGGCGGCAGGAATTTCAGAAAAGGATATTAAGGGCGTCCCGGTTGCACTTACCCTGCCGCGCGGGATAGAACAGATCGAGTCGGCATTAGGAATTTTGCTTTCCGGAAATTCATACCTTCCGGTCAGCTTAAGCCAGCCTAAAGATCGGAGAGCGTTAATCCATGAGAAGACGGGAGTCCGCTATGTGGTCACGAATCGGGAATTATCCGAAAAACTGGACTGGCCGGAAGGTACGGAAATCCTTGTGATGGAAGGTATGGAAGAGGGACAGGAAAATGTGAGACTGCCAGAGGTGTCGCCGAAGGACAGCGCCTATATCATCATGACGTCAGGCTCTACAGGTGTTCCGAAGGGTGTAGAGATTGCGCATGAAAGCGCATGGAATACGGTTCAGGATATTAATGAAAAGTACCATGTGACAAGTGCAGATCGGGCGCTGGCTGTATCAGCTATGGATTTTGACCTGTCGGTATATGATGTTTTTGGAATTTTAGGCGCAGGAGGAACATTGGTATTGCTTCCAGAGCAGGAGAGAAGGAATGCGGATTACTGGCTGGAACAAGTGTTGAAATATCAGATTACCGTTTGGAATTCAGTGCCGGTGCTTCTGGATATGCTTTTGATACGGGCGGAATCCATGAAACAGAAACTGCCGATCAGGGCGGTTATGCTTTCCGGAGATTGGATTGGGATGGATCTCCCGCAGAGGGTTGCGGCATGGACAGAGGATTGCCAGTTTGTCGCTATGGGAGGAGCTACAGAGGCAAGTATCTGGTCCAATTATCAGAATGTTACCCTGCCGATGCCGAAAAACTGGAAATCTATTCCCTATGGAAAGCCACTCAGATATCAGGCATATCGTGTTGTGGATGAGTATGGAAGGGATTGCCCTTACTGGGCAGAAGGCGAACTCTGGATTGGCGGTTTTGGTGTAGCAAAAGGATATAGGGGAGATTCTGCGCTTACGGGGCAGAAATTTATCACAGATCAGTATGGAAGATGGTATCGGACCGGTGATCTCGGAAGAATCTGGGATGATGAGATAATTGAATTTTTGGGAAGAAAAGATCATCAGGTAAAGATCCGTGGACACAGGATTGAATTGGGAGAAATTGAACATGCGATTCAGGAGTTTCCGGGTGTGGCTCATGCAGTTGTTGATACAGTTAGTGATGGTCATGGCAATAAAACGCTGGCTGCTTATATCGGAGCGCCGATACAGGAAGATTCTAAAGTTACAACGTATTTGTACGGCACAGATATCTTTGGCGGGGGCTGGAAAGAACTGAAGGATGATGTCAGCAATTGGCAGATGCAGCAGGAACGGAAGACAGCATACAAAAATTTCCTTGCCTATGCAGACCAGAGATGTGTACAGCTTATGCTGGAGACACTCATAGAGTTAGGCATTTTTGTATCAGAGAAGGAAGTTCTTTCGCAGAAGGAAATTTTTGAAAAAGGGAGCATTACGGAAACACAGAAGAATACTGTGGCAAGATGGTTGGAAATTTTAAAGAAGGAAGGAATCCTGAGAGAAGAGGACGGCAGACTATCGCGTACCGGGAAGGAAGTGGCTGTACCGGAAAAAGCTGGAGATACGGAAACGTATTTTAATAAACTGAAGCCGTATCTGAAGCATATGGTTACTGGGAATGAAGTTCCGCTGGACGTATTTTACCAGAAAGAGCCGGCTTTGGCTCCGAATATGCTGCTTCGGAGGATTCCGGGCTGCGAGGAAACAGTGGAAAGACTGGTGCAGGGATTAAGGCTTCTGGCAGAAGAACGCAGAAAAGAGCCACTCCAGATTATAGAAATTGGTACAAGGGACACTGCAATTACAAGACAGTTTTTGAATGCACTGGAAGATGTAAGCGTGGCTTATACTTATGCGGATTCTTCAAAATATTTTCTGCAGGAAGCAGAGAAAGAACTTGCGGGATATGAGAGAGTCGAGTTTGAGATGCTGAATCTGGAAGAAGGCATGGATAAGCAGCAGATGTCCTTGCATAGTTATGACATTGTGATATCGGTAAATGCTTTACATAGAAATATTGATGCTGCGGATGCGGTAAAGAAAGTAGCGGAATTACTGAAGCCAAACGGAATATTGCTGATGACTGACCTTGTGGTAAGGACATACCTTCAGGAACTTACAGCGGCTTTTTTGGAAAATGGTTTTGCGGATATTCGGGACAAGAGAAAAGAAGCAGGGCTGGTTACCCCGGATTGCCTGCTGTGGAGAGAATGTTTATCAGAGGCAGGATTGGGCGAAGACTGTGCTGTGACAGAGAGATATGGAAGATGTATATGCTGCAGCAGACAGCAGGCGTCTGTCCTGTCCTATCATAATGGAGCACTAAGGGAATATCTGTCAGAAAAACTGCCGGAGTATATGGTTCCACAGAATTATCATTTCATGGAGCAGCTCCCAACATTGTCCAATGGGAAGATTAACAGGAAGCAATTGCGGGAAGATTTTAAAGAAGAAACTGCGGTTATCCGATTTTCAAAGGCAACGACAGAAACAGAAGAAAAGCTTTTAGATATCTGGAAACAATTATTTGGATATGAAAATATCGGAATTGAAGATAATTATTTTAGCCTTGGGGGAGACTCGCTGATTGCCACAAGGTTGATCTCGGAAGTACAGAAAACCTTCGGCTGCAAAATAACGATCAGCACGATTTTTGAAAATCTGACCGTAAAATCTCTGGCAAAAGCTATTGAACAGTCCGAACAGAAAGAAGAAGATACACTGCAGATCAAACCGAATCTGGAGGAAGCATATCATCCGTTCCCATTAACCGATGTGCAGTATGCTTACTGGCTTGGCAGAAGCGGATTGTATGAATTGGGGAATGTTGCAACGCACTGTTATTTTGAACTGGATGCAGACGGCCTTGATACTGAGTGCGCAGAGACGGCATGGAATCTGTTGATACAGAGGCATGGGATGATGCGTGTTATTATCCAGCCGGATGGTATGCAGCGCATACTGGAGAATACTCCCCAGTATCATATTGACGTGACGGATATCCGACAATTGGAAGTGACAGAAAAAGAAAAGGCATTGGATGAAAAACGGGCAGAGATGTCTCATCAGGTAATTCAGACAGATGAATGGCCTCTGTTTGATGTGCGAATCACTAAAATAGAGGACCAGAA
>NZ_JBBMEI010000092.1:0-12074 GCF_040096655.1 Blautia intestinihominis
GAAAAAGAACAGAATATGGATGTATCAAAGCAGATCTGTGTTCATAAGACACAGAATACGTTACTGGAATTTAATAGCTTTTTGCGGATGGCAGAACCAAAGGAGTTCTGGCATCTTCACGAAGACTTTGCCAGCGATTATTCCAGGATCCGGGCGGTCATGGTTGACTACAGCAAAGAAGACAGCATCAGTGTTTATGCAAATCTGAGTCCGGAAATCATAAAATACGTGTATTCCCGTATATGGAATAATGTACAGGAATTTAAATTCTTCCAGCAAAAGATCTTTTGCGAGGATAAAAATTCCAACACGGGAAGAGTTACAGTATTTTCCATACAGAGGAAGGTTCGCAACAACAAAGGAGAAGTTTTAAATTATCCGTGGGTTGTCAGGATACAGAATGGCACTGGTATAGCGATGCATAATGCCAATGGCGGGCAGTATTGTAAAAAAGACAGCTACCGGAAAGAAAAAGAGGTTACCATACAGCTGAAAGATGAGGAAATCTTCACACTGTTTGCAAGAACTTCTGCTGTGATCAGGGCATTTGAACAGGACTGCATGACACGCCGCAGACAGGCTGGAAATTTCCGGAACTTGTACAGAATGGTAGAAAAACTCATTGTTGGAACTGAGGAGGAAAAAGATAATGCTGCGTAAAAGAATAAAGAAGAACACATTGAAATGGAAAAAAATCTATGCGGAACAGCTTCTTGATATGATGGACGAGGAAGAAAATGCTTTACAGAAGATTTATCTGACAGGGTATGTACTTGAACTGAAAAAGAACCGGTATTTTGCCGGATGGTACAAAGACCGGATCGTTTGCCGTTCCCTGGAGTATGCACGTTATTTTCCGAGTGCTGAGGCAGCGGAAGAGTATGTACATAAGTATCTGGGATTTGCAGGCATGACCTGTTATATCTGCCACGTAAACTGGACGCTGGCTTCCTGCGGGAGTGAAAATATGGAGGATAACGAAGAAAACTTGTTAGAGGAAAATGGTAAAATCCTTTCGTTTGCAAATTATGCAGATGTAAAGCAATATCAGAAACAGCGAGGCATGGAACATTCTACAATGGCGATCACTTATGCAAGCCGGAAAAAGAAGATTATCCTGGCAGCATAAGAACAATTTTGGGGGACTGGCGAACAGTCCCCTTTTTATATGGGAAAACAGGAGGAAATTGGATGGAATGGAAGATTTATGAAGAATGGCTTGATATTACCCTGTACCGGCAGATGACGAACCTGATCTATAAGCTGTCATCTAATGAGGAAAAATATAAAATTTATATGCAATTAAAAGAAAATGACATGTTTCTGGAAAAGCCGAAAGTAGACATGGAAACCGCTTATGGACTGCACTATCCGGGAGAAGTCCTGGAGCGCATTGGAGAACATCTGACCTTGACAAAGCAGACATACCGTGCCCTCGGACTTGCCCTGGCAAGGATGATGCCTTTACAGGAGACCTGTATGTTCAATGGGGCACAAAAGGATCTGTTCTGGAAAAAGATGAAACAGATTCTTGGAGAGAAAGACCTGTTTTTGATCAGTATCAATTATATCTGTGAGGAAAAGGAAAAGAATCGGTGGAAACAGGCCATGCATGCGTATCCATTTGAGCGAGCAGAAGAAATGCTGTTTGCCATGTCCATCCTTCCGGATGATGAAACACTGTGGGAAGGCATAAAACAGAAACTTGCTGACAGCTTTTCAAAGAACCGGAAGATATCCGTATTTACTGAATGGAATCTTTTCGTGTGGATGGTAGGCAAAGTAATGACCAAGCTTAAAGGGTATCGTAAAAAGGATCTGGATATCCTGAAACTGCTGGCAAAGTTAGCAGTCACAAATGCTAAAAATGCGGATGCCGTTTTGGAAAAACGTATGCGTATGTTTGGATATTCCGACAAAGAGACCGCTTTTTTAAATTTTGTACTGATGTATTTTGTAGAGAGACCCGATCGGATAAGCCTTTCCGGGTTGACAGCAGAAAAAATTGGGCTGAATGTATTAGAGGCATTTTTGCCCGGAAAAGAGACATATCCAGAAGAGGCTTATGTACTTTGTTCACGGATTTTAAGAACATATGGGAAACTTTCTGTCCGTATCGACGGTAAAGAACGGCTGGAAAAATGCATGAATGAAACGTTCAGGGTGGAAAATGTAAAAACGTTTCTTACGTTGTTTCCATTTAGAAGTAATGAACCGGAAGAGTGGCACTACATTGATCTGACAGAAGAAAAATGGGATCCTCTGGTAAAAGAACTCTCTTCGGAAGAATTTGAAGCGTGTGTTACAGATACTCTGAAAGGCAAAACATACAGTACGAAAAGTTTGCTGAAGTATCTGGAACGTTATGAAAACCTTACAGGAAAAAGATACCAGGATGTTTTCTGGAAAAAGAGTGAGCCGGAACTTTACGCGGTTTTCAACCGGCTGATCCTGCATGGGATTTTGGATGGAAAAAAGTATCTGGAAGAGTTTGTAAAGGATTATAAAAATGAAGATCCAGATTTGGAAAAGAAATGGGAATTTATGGCAGGATATTTAAAAAGTGAAATAAAGGGTCTTTGTAATGAGCATTCCTATCCTATGCTGAAATTTCTGATCAATGAGATTGGAATGGATGGATGCGAATTCTTAAGCCCCTGGAGGATTTTAAAGGAAACTTTCTCCTTGGGATACTATGCTATCCAACATAGAGAGTGCGAATTTTTTTCTCCAGTTCTGGGAAAAGAGGAACACCGGGAACTGTTTTCAATGGTAGAAAAAAAGTTCTTTTATGAATATCCGGATATTTATCCAGAATACCTGACGGCCTTACTTTTAAAGGAAAGTACAGCACTTTGGATGGAACAGTCAGAAGCATATGAGCTTTCCAAATTGCTTCTTCCATTTATAAGTGATTCTTATCGAAGAGAAACCCTGTATCAGAAATATATGACAGAAGAGGATCGGAAAAGATATCAGGAACGGAAAGAATGGCTGAAGGAACAGAAAAAACGGATGGAACGCTGGAAAACTGAAAAAAACATCAAACAGCAGTTTAACCAGATGTTACGGGAAAACAGGAAAACGGATAAGGAGCTTCAGTCTATTTATGAGTTTTACAAGAACGGGCGGTATTCATATGGCTATAAGAAACTCTACTGTAAGATCGTTTCCTCGTATTTAAAAGATGATTTCGCAGGAACAGCGAAAAAGCCTATGGCAAAAAAGGAAGCTCTGTATCTTCTTAAACTAGCAGAAAATATGTACCAGGACGAATGCATGGAGTTAACGGAGATTAACGGATTAATAGAAAGGGCAGAGGTAGCATGATGATTGAAAGAATATTAAAGCACATGAATATTTACAAGGAAATGAAAAATGCAGCAATTCCCTTGAAACTGATAGGAAAGAAAGGGGAAGATTTCTGTATGAATGCAGCCAGATTGGTAAATCAGCAAGAACTTTCCGGTTTGATGGAGGGGTTAAATGAGGAGACGATTTCTTCTCTGATGGACGATCCGGAAATGCTCACCTACTTGGGAAAAATGAACAAAAAGGATTTTTCTATTTTAGAACCAGACCGCATCAGAATGATAGTAGAATGTGCAGGAAATGAAAAGCTGTCCGAATTTCCCTATGAAAAAATTGAAAAAGTATTGGCAGATAAGGAAATCCCGGACCGGATTGTATATGTTTATCTGAAATATTATGCTTTTCTGGAACCGAAAGAAGAGTTAAAGAAACAGCTTGTAGCAAGTCTTGAGACCTGCATTGGTGAGTTTGATGTTGCCCGGGCGGGGATAAAGATACGCATGCTTTTGATAAATCCGGCTTTTTCAACGGAGCTTCTTTATGAGCTGCTCAAGGATGAGGAATCATTGGCGTTACTTTTGAAGCAGGATCTGATGGAACTTGTAAATTATTTATCCGAGTTTTGTAAAGAAACGGAAAGCTTAAATAAAAAACAGCTGGAAGAACTGAGCCGGCATCCAAAAGAAATTCGGAATGGACTGGAAGTGATTCTCACTCAGATTCCAAAAGAATGGCAGGCCTCTTTTCTTCACTTGTGGCTTTGGAACGAATCATTATATGCAGACATTCCAAAGCTGATAAGATTTTTGACAGGTCCGGATGCAGATTTTGAAAAGGTTTCAAACGGAAAGGCAGCCTATGTGAACACTCTGTATGGAAATCCGCTTCCAGATATGGATCTTTATGAGCTGACTTTGGAAAAGACAGAGCTTATCCTGTATGCCATTACGAAACGAAAGAAACATTTCCTGGAACTTTTGCGAAAGAATGGAGACTGGCTTATAAACCTTGACAGGAATTCGTTGATTCTGGATGAAGAGGTTTATAAAAGATGCCTGAATCTAAATACTTTAAATGAGCAAAATTTAAGGGATTGTGAATATATGGTAGTTCCCTGGAGAAAGAGTGAAGAATCACTGTTTTCGAAGCCTCGTGTATTTGAAGAATTGAAAATCCTGTACAATGTAAAAGCAGTCTATATAGACCTGTATGATCGTTTAGCATACTCCAAAAGTGATGATCGTCTTCGGGTGATTCGTGAGTTGATAAAAAGAGACTGCCTGACAGATGCATTAGAGGAAAATCAGATTGAGCGATTGGCAGAAGCTTTGTCAAAAAAGCCGCTTTCCAGATGGATGCAGGAGGATTTTAAAAACATTCTGGATCTTCGGCATGAAACAGCCATATGGATTCTGATATTTTTAATGGATTTTACTGAACTTTTAAAAGAGCTTACAAGGGATAATCAGGTTTACTTCCTTTTACATAATCAGAATCTTTTAAATGGCTGTTCCGGATTACCTGCATTGATGGACAAACTGCTGGCCCAGGATCCTTCCTGGAAGAATTTAAAGACAGAATTGAATATTTCGGATGCTTTTGTCGTGGAAAATAAATCCAATATCCAGAAGTTCATTTATGAAGGCGGCGCAGAGATCATGACTTCCTTTCTGAACAGGCAGCCGAAAAAGAAGGAAGAAATTCGAAGAATCGTAAATGCTGAGTTATTAGGAAAATTCATGGAGCTGAAATACCATGGAGGAGATCTGGGACGGGAAATTGCTTTTCCAATAAAAAGAGATACAGAAGAAATCTGGAAAGAAAAGCTGCTGCGCGTGGATTGTGGATGGGAAATCTGGGAAGAGGACAGCCTGCTTCCGATCATGCAGATAGGAGAAGTACCGCTGCGCAGCTGTATTTCCTATCGGAATGGTCCAAATTGTGATTGTCTGTTATCCTGTTTTGATGCAAATAAAAAAATTATATTTATCAAACACAATGGTAAAATTGTATTTCGTGCAATCCTCCGTCTGACAAAGGGATCTTTTGTAGCTGCGGATGAAAGGAAGACGATTGAGTTTGTTGATGTGACTGTCAAAAGCGAACCACATGAAAATAAAGCAGAAGAACTGGTTTTGTTTTTGGAACGTTATTATCAAAGCGGACTTAGCGAACAGGAAATACGAAAAGCAGTAAATTTAACTGCTATGCTGGTAAAAGAAAAAGCAGAAAAAATTGGAGCAAGGCTTGTACTTAGCAGCAGTTATAAGAATGTTCTGGAAAATAAAAACTATGTTTTGACAAACTTTTATATGTACATTTCTGCATCAAAAAATGGAAGCCAGTATCTGGACAGCCTTGGAGGGGCCGCTGGTGTCAGTGCTTCCGGAAGCTATACCTGCAATACATTTTTGCTGGAAGCAGAAGAGAGGAGAGAAGAGAGCTTATGAATATACGAAGGGCAGGAAGAAAAGTAGTAAAAAATCAACATAAAGAGTATGGCATATATCGGATTGGTTTTGTAAATATTTATGGTGAAGAAGATGAAACAGAATTGGACGCCATGAACATCAATGATCTGGAAAGATTATGGCTGTCTCTTTGTCCAGAATTTGAGAGCAAAGGAGACAGTGTACGCTATGTGGAACGGGTAGGTTAAAGAACGTCCGATGCAATTCTGGGAAAAAGTGTCTTGTAAAGGTCATTCATTGATGCTAAGATAAAATAAACAAAAGCATTTTCGAAAATTTCTTCATAACATAAAAAGAATAAAGTGGGAAGTGACAGCGAACGTGGCAGATGAAAAAATTATGCCAGAGAACGGATTGGAAGTACGTTACGAAAGATATAAAGGTATTATTAAGAATTTTACACTCATGAGTGACATATTTATGAGAAATGTTTTCAAACAGAGAGAATGCCTGGAATGTTCTGCAGGTCATTATGGAAAAACAGGATCTGAAAGTAATTGATCAGATCATCCAGAAGGATTATAAGAATCTGCAGGGACGATCCGCAATCTTGGACTGTGTTGCCAGAGATTCCGAAGGCAAACAGTTTGACGTGGAGATCCAGCAGGATAATGAAGGTGCATCACCTAAGAGGGCACGTTACCATAGTGGTTTGATGGACATGAACACTTTAAATCCGGGTCAGGATTTTGATGAATTACCGGAAAGCTATGTGATCTTTATTACCAGGGATGACATCCTTGGGTATGGCTTTCCTATTTACCATATTGACAGGCATATCAAAGAAGCTGATGATAGCTTTCAGGACGAAGCACATATTATATATGTGAATTCCAGAAAACAGGAAGACACAGAACTTGGGAGACTTATGCATGATCTGCATTGTAAGAATGCGGATGAAATGCACAGTCCGGTTCTTGCAAAACGGGTGCATGAATTAAAAGACACGCAGAAAGGGGTTGAGCTTATGTGCCATGAAATGGAGAAAATTTATAGCGAGGGAATGGAAAGCGGCGAAAAGCGCGGTGAATTAAAGGCTAAAAAGGAAACAGCCCTTTCACTTGCTGAAATGGGATTACCTGTTGAAAAAATCGCAAAAGCTGTAAACCATAATGTGAATGAAGTCCAAAAATGGATTGATGAAAACATGTGTGTAGCGAAGTAAATAAAAATGATATTATAGTGGGTAAGTCGGTTTTCGACTTACCCATTTATAAAGTAAAAGTTAGAAATTTTTAGCACTATGTCCAATAATTCTAAATAGCAATATACAATAAAAGCAAATACATAAGCTGTTCTTTTAATGAAAAATGCAGCAATCCGGGCTGCTCCCATGCTTTTGCCGGATATGCTTTTTCAAAAAAGTCTCCATCTTTCCAATAGAGTCCATAAATCAGAAGACGTTTCCCTTCCCGGATAGCTTCCGGCTCCATAATCAATTCCCAACGAACCTGATCCATAAGGTGAAGATAAAGTGATACACATAGAACCAGGTTACTGGTACGATTGTGTGCGAGAAACTTCTGTTCTAATAATGAAGGCATTTCAAAAGAAATCTTAAAATCATTAAAAATTTCTCTGTATTCTATATAAAACTCCCATAAAGTAGCAGGTGTGATTTTATATCTTGCAGTACGTGCAGATAAAAGAAATTGCCTCGGGCCAGAGGCCGCTGTTTGCTTAAGAAGAGCTTGTTTTACGGCAGATTTCACGGATTTTCCAATCAGTTCACCAAGTTTGGAATGTCCAGAAGCATCCGTAAGAGTTCTGGTACCACAAAGATTAGAAGCGATTACAATTCCATCAGTCCCAGAACCTGTTGCGATTTCTTCGGAATAGCAGCTTCCCAGTAATAACTGAGAAACAGCAGCAGCTTTCGATTCTCCACAAAGCATCAGTGCTCTGGACATTGCTGTATCAGTCAAATTCTGATTAATGAACAGAAAAATATTGATCGTTCCAGGAAGAGGCATTTCATAATTTCCGTCCTCTTCGTAGTAAGAAGCAGGATCGCTGGGATGTATGCCATTGGAGTCAATTCCACCGGTCACAACAGCAGTTACCGTAAGATCCCGGAAGCATACTTCTTCTATAGCACGTAATTCAGTCCAGGCTGCGGTACTTAAGGCAGTAGTGCAGGAGGGTGAAAGACCAAGGGCGTGGACATGTGCAGCTAGATCTTTTTCATAAGTATCTCCAAGCATTTTACATTCATAAGAACCATTCATACAATTGATATTTACAGCATGAGAAAGGTGCCTTGTAAGGCCTCCGTTTAAAGGACTTGTGCTAAGAACTTTTGCTTTTTGTGAAAAAGTGAAGATGGTATTCCCCAATTTTTGCTCGCAGGTAAAAAATGTATTCATTACGTTTCCTTCTTGTGTATGTTTTTTTATTTATTTTATTAATATCTTTTGATTACGTCAATTAAAAGTGTTATCTTCTATATACTTTCGGGCATCAAAGGATATTGACTGGATGAAAAGGGAGGTTGATAGAATATTTAATGAAAATCAGATATAAAAAATGTATGTACAAAAGGTGAGAAATTGTCGCTATAAAACAATACTTTTATTTTCATAATCTAAAGATATCGAAACTGAACAGATTAATGTATATGAAAAAATATGAATTAATCTGTTTTTGTGTTATTATATAAAAATATGAATGCCCAATATCTACAAACAGTATAAGTTTTTAGGTCGTAAATCATTTTTAATTATAAAGGATTTTAATATGATAGATGAAATAACAATGAATGAATTAAGAAAATGAAAGATGAACTTCGTCGGCCAATGATGTTGCTTGTTAAAGCTCAAAAGAAATAAAAATATTATGAAGTAGGCAGTGCATAATTAAAAGAGAACTATAAATTATCGAGAGTTTTAGAAGCTTTTCTACAGGAAAATATAATTTTTACAAATTCTTAAAATTTATACCATAGTATCGTCATAAATATACTGTACATTAATAATTGCAGATGCTAATTAAGGTATCTCATTTTTAGATATTTTTCTTTTTCATATGCCGGTACGAAAGTATCGGTCTCCTTCCTTTTTAGGACGTATTATTATAATTTGCACAAATCTTAGCCCATAAGAGAGTGACGCTCTGCATATCCTCGGTAGAGCGTCCTTGTGCGTTTATGGATCTTATTTTTTATTGATTTGATAGACGCCAAACCTTTTATAAGTCCTCACAAATGTTTATAAACCAATGTGAAAATGGCTTAAAATCAAGGTTTTCCGCATATCTTCATTTTTCTTGTCATATCTCCGCATAAGGTGTTTTTGTAAGACCGGGCACCATTTTAGCACCACAGAATATAAGGAGGACGACATGAAAAACGAACTTTTGACTAAGGGTATTATACTTCCGTCCGGCGAAATCGGCAAGGATAAGATAAACCTTGTCGCCGGGGCAATCACGCAGCCGTTCGCGGAAATGGTATGGGTAACGACAGGCGGCGACATGGAAACAATCAACCGCCTTACCAACGTACTTGTAACCATGAACAACCCCACCGACCGGGGCAAGCTGTTCAAAATCATCAAACTGCTTTATGGGCTAATGGGCTTGCCTTTTTCAGAGGAAGCCGAGCCTATGGACGCAGACCCCGACGTTTTGGAATACTTCATCTTTTCTTTCATGGCAGACTTTGGAGAAGTCATGCAAGAACTGATAGCAGAAGAAATGAAATAGCGACCCGCACAGCGGCGTTTCTCACTCTCTCACTGGGAGAACAGGAACGCCGCTATTTTTATGCCCTCATGTTACGCAGTAGGGGCAAAAAAAGCCTTGATTTATCGGGCTTACAGAACGCAAAACAGAGGAAGCAAGGAAAAGATACCTTACCCCTCAAAATCCGCGTTCTACTGCGCAACAAATCTAAAGCAAAGGAGTGATGAAGCTATGGCAGTTTTCCGTGTGGAACGCAACACAGGCTACACCGTAATGAGCAACCACCACTTACGCAATAAGGAGCTTTCCTTAAAGGCAAAGGGGCTGTTATCTCAAATGCTGTCCCTGCCGGAGGATTGGGATTATACCCTTTCGGGGCTGTCCTACATCAACCGGGAAAGTATCGACGCTATCCGTACCGCCGTTTGGGAGCTTGAAAAAGCCGGATATATCACAAGGCGGCAGGGACGCGACGAGAAAGGCAAAATGACCGCTATCGAGTACACCATTTACGAACAGCCGCAGCCGCCGGAATTGGATTGCCCGGTATTGGAAAATCCAACAGCGGATAACCCGATATTGGAAAATCCGACAACGGATAATCCGACGTCGGAAAATCCAACGCAATTAAATAAAGATATACAAAGAACTAACTTACCAAAAAAAGAAAAATCAAATACGGATTTATCAAGTACCCATTCCATTCCTATCCATTCCCTAAATCCCTTGCCTTATGGCGAGGACGAAACGGCACAGCCGCCGGAACGGAAAAGAACGGAAAGGAACGACGCTTACAGAGTGTATGAGGAAATTATCAAAGACAATATCGCCTATGACATTCTCTTACAGGACAGAAGCCTTGACCGCGACCGTCTGAATGAAATTGTTGACCTCATGCTTGAAACCGTCTGTACGGCAAGAAAGAAAATCCGTATTGCCGGGGACGATTACCCCGCCGAGCTTGTGAAGTCAAAGTTTATGAAGCTGAACAGCGAACATATCCGCTTTGTGCTTGACTGTATGCAGGAGAACACCACGAAAATCCGCAACATCAAGCAGTACCTAAAGGCGGTGCTTTTCAATGCCCCGTCTACCATTGACAGCTACTATACTTCCCTTGTCGCTCACGATATGGCAAGCGGCGCGCTTGCACCGAGAAAGCCAAAGTACGGCGACCTGGACTATTACACCTACAACGAGGGCGAAAGCCTGTAAACGAAAAAAGGAGGATTTACCACATGGCACAGAAAACAGGAGCTTTGATTTTTGATGAAACCGCTGACCGCTACGACATTCGCTTTGACATTGCCGACTATTACGGCGGCTTGCATTGCGGCGAGTGCATGGACGTATTCACAGGCGGCAAATGGAAGCCGACCCGGATTGAGTACGGGGACAACTGGTATCTTGTAGGTATTCGCGCCGAGGACTTGAACGGGCTGCGGGTGCGGATTTAACGGGGCGGCGTGAACAACGGACGCCCTTTTTTCACGCCCAAAAGCGGCGTACCACCCTAACACTATCATTACTACCGGGAAAGGAGGACGGTAAACATTGCAGGACGAAATCAACGAAAAAGTGGTTGCGCTCTCGGTCAAGGGAGCAAAGCTGACCGCTGAAATGCTGCAAAAGGCAATCAAAGCCATGCTTGCACAGGCAAAAAAGCAGCAGGAAAAACAGCCCCACGGGAAGCAGACGCTAAAGCAGCTTGCGAAGCAGAACGCGGGGCTTTCCAACATTGAGATAACTGAGGGCAATATCAAAGCCTTTGAGCAGACGGCAAAAAAATACGGTATCGACTTTGCCCTAAAGAAAGACAGCACCGAAACGCCGCCCCGTTATCTTGTATTTTTCAAGGGGCGGGACGCGGACGCTCTGACCGCAGCCTTTAAGGAGTTTTCCGCAAAGAAGCTGACACAGGAGCAAAAGCCCTCTATCCGAAAGGCACTTGCCGCCTTTCTCCGGCACAAGGACGGACAAGCCGTTTTCCCGGCACAGCCTGTCGCTGATGTTGCGTATTCCGTAATAGGTGCGCTTGTTGGAAACATACTTGTGGTAGTCTACAAAGTTTACCGCACAAAAAATGATGTGGTTATGGATATGCCCTTTATCTATGTGAGTGGTAAGGACGTATTCATATTGCCCCTTTGTTACCGCGTCGGCAAGCTGTTTTCCGATTTCATGGGCTTTCTCATAATCGACTTCCCCCGGCTCAAAAGATTGTATCAAATGGTGTGCGAGGTTGTTTCCTCTGTCAAGAGCTTGCGACAATGTAAATCCGAACTCAATATCTGCCGTTTCATAGCTGCACCCGAACGAGGACACCAGCATTTTCCCGTCCGTCTTGTCCGGGTTTTGGATATAGTCAAGGGCTTTTTTTAACGTGCTTTTAATAGGCTTAATCTTTGTAACCGCCATATCTCCGCAAGCACCTCCTTGATTTCTTCTATATCCTCTTGGTAGACGCTGCCCGTCGCATTGACGCGCTTTGCAATCTGATTGACATTGACCCCGATTTTCTGTATCTCCGCTGTCATAGCTTTTATGTCGGCATGGTCTATCTGAATGATATACCCGTCGATTGCCATTTTCCGCAAGTAGGCTTCCATG
>NZ_JBBMEI010000093.1:0-12010 GCF_040096655.1 Blautia intestinihominis
CCACAGCTGCAGGTCCATGGTCCCGCCGGACGCGGACTTCCACACTCAGAGCAGAATTTACCGGTATTTACTGCACCGCAGGCACAGGTCCATTCTGTCTTTTGTGCTGTCTGGGAAGGCTGCTGGTACTGTGGCTGCATCTGCGGTGTCGCCTGCTGCTGTCCCATCGCAAATAAATTCTGTGCACTCGCTCCACCGACATTTGCCGCCATGTTCATTGCCGCAAATGCCATCGCAGGTCCCGTCTTCTGATTGGAAGCTGCTGACTGCATCGCACTCGCCTGTGCACCCACCATCTGGGCTGCCGCCATCGTAGGATTGCGGAAAACAGCATTCCTCTGCAGTTCCTTGATCATGGCTTCGTCTTCCTCAGAGGCCTTTACACTGGATACACCGAGAGACACGATACGGATGCCGCGAAGATTATCCCATTTATCGGACAGAACCTTATTTAACACATCCGAAAGTTCCTGTGTATGTCCCGGAAGTGCACTGTAGCGGATCCCCATCTCTGAGATCCTAGCAAAAGCCGGCTGCAGGGCTGTCATCAGTTCGCTCTTGAGCTGTCCATCGATCTCATCTCTCGTATAATCCTGCTCCACATTTCCGCAGACATTTGTATAGAAGAGAACCGGATTGGCGATCTGATAGCTGTATTCGCCAAAACACTTGATCGTGATGTCCATATCCAGCCCGATATTCATATCCACCACACGGAACGGAACCGGATTCGGTGTGCCATATTTATTACCGACAAGTTCCTTGGTATTTACAAAATATACTCTCTGATCCTTCGGCGGCTCTCCTCCAAAGGTAAAACGTTTGCCGATCTGCTGGAATGCTTCCTTCACGCCCTTTCCAAGCCCTCCGCAGAAAATAGATGGCTCCGAGGAGGTGTCATATGTATACTCTCCTGGCTCTGCACATACATCCACGACCTTTCCCTGCTCTACGATCAGCATGCACTGTCCGTCACTGACTGCAATCACAGAACCATTGGAGATGATATTCTCAGAACCGTGTCTGTTTGATGACCTTCCAGATACTTTCTTGTGTGCCTTGGTGACCAGCACATCTGCCGGCATGGATTCACAGTAAAAATATTCCTTCCACTGGTCCGCCAGAACACCGCCTGCTGAACCAAGAGCTGCTTTAATAAGTCCCATAAAAAAATCCTCCTCTTTCTTGTTTTACCTTAAATAGTTTCTTGTCATCTTATTCGACTGTTTCAGGCTGTTTTTCAGAAAAGCTTGTGGATAAACAGACCGCTTCTCAGTTTCGGCTCAAACCAGGTGGATTTCGGCGGCATCAGTTTGCCTTCATCCGCGATCTGCATCAGATCCTCCATTGCTGTCGGATACATGGCAAAAGCCACTCCACCTGTTCTGTCCGCGATCTCTGCCAGTTCTTTAAGTTTGTGGCTTCCTCCTACGAAACGGATCCTCTGATCTGTCCGCGGATCTCCGATCCCCAGGATCGGAGAAAGAACCTTCTCCTGAAGGATGGAGACATCAAGCTGTCCTACTACATCCTTCTTCACATAGACATCCTCCCAGGCTTTGAGATGATACCAGTTTCCTCCGACATACATTCCCATGCAGTGCTTCTCAACCGGTTTGCACGGGAATCCCGGCATGATCATCAGCTCAAAGTTAAATTTGAGGCTGGCAATAAACGCATGCTCATCCATTCCATTCAAATCGCGTACCACTCTGTTATAAGAAAGGATCGTAAGCTGGTCATACGGAAAGACAACAGAAAGGAAATAATTAAATTCCTCACTTCCATCGTAATCCGGGTGTTCCTCTCTCCTCTTGAGTCCTACTTTGACTGCGGAGGCAGCTCTGTGGTGTCCATCTGCAATATATATATACGGAATATTTCCAAACTGTTCTGCGATCACTTTCTTCTCTGCTTCCCCGTCGATCACCCACACGCGATGTCCGATCTCATCCTCTGCCACAAAATCATAAATGGCATCATGGGATGCTTTCCAGGTTTCCATCAGGTCAAGAAGTTCCTGTGGGTACTTGCAGGCAAGGTAGATCGGACCTGTGTTTGCATCACATACATCCACATGATGGATACGGTCCTGCTCCTTATCCTCTCTAGTAAGCTCATGTTTCTTGACAACGCCATTCATATAGTCATCAATAGAGCAGCAGCCGACCAGACCGGTCTGCGTTTTACCCTTGCGGGTCAGCTCATAGATGTAATAACACGGTGCTCCGTCCTGAACCAAAATTCCATTCTTCTCCATATTGATGAGGTTTTCACGTGCACGGTCATAGACTTTCTGATCGTAAAGATCCGTATCTGCCGGAAGGTCCATCTCTGCACGGTCCACATGCAGGAAAGAATCAGGATTCTGATCTCCGATCTCCTTTGCCTCCTCCCTCGTCACTACATCATATGGAAGTGCCGCTACTGCCTCTGCCTTGTCAGGAACAGGTCTGAGGGCACGGAATGCCTGAAAAATAGCCATTTTTATATCTCCTTTGTGCTTTCATTTTTCTTATGTAAAATGTATTTTTATTTTATCACATCCCCCAGTACGTTGCAATGAACATCACTTTTTTTATTATGTGCTAACTTTTTTTGTAAAAACCTAAAAAATTTTGTATTTCCTCTTGCAAAATCTTTTATTTATGGTATGATAGAGATATAAAAGACAAGCAATAATTATGAGTTCAAAATAAATTTTTTAAGGAGGGTTTTTATAATGACAGAAGGTTTAAAATGGACTGTCAATCACGTTGCAAAGTCTGACGACAAACATCTCGAGTTAATGTCAGAGGAAAACGTGAAAAAAGCCAATGAATTTCACAAAAGTTTCCCACAGTATACAGTAACTCCTCTTCAGGATCTTGCTGAACTGGCATCCTACCTGGGTGTTAAGAGCATCCACTGCAAGGATGAGTCCTATCGTTTCGGACTGAACGCTTTTAAGGTTCTTGGCGGTTCCTACGCAATGGGACGTTACATAGCTAAAGAAGTTGGTAAGGATATCAGCGAACTTCCATATGCTGTTCTCTCTTCCGAGGAATTAAGAAAAGAATTCGGACAGGCTACCTTCTTCACAGCAACAGACGGAAACCACGGACGTGGAGTTGCATGGGCTGCCAAACGTCTTGGACAGAAAGCAGTTGTTCGTATGCCAAAAGGCACAACCAAGACACGTTTTGACAACATCGCCAAAGAAGGCGCTACTGTTACCATCGAAGAAGTCAACTATGATGACTGCGTAAGAATGGCTGCAGCTGAGGCTGCCAAGACAGAGCACGGCATCATCGTTCAGGATACTGCATGGGACGGATACGAAGAGATCCCGTCATGGATCATGCAGGGTTACGGAACTATGGTCATGGAAGCTGACCAGCAGCTCAAAGAAGCCGGCATCGACCGCCCGACACACGTATTCGTTCAGGCAGGTGTTGGTTCTCTTGCAGGAGCAGTTGTTGGATACTTCGCTCACAAATACAAAGAAAACCCGCCGGTTATGGTTGTCTGCGAAGCAAGTGCTGCTGACTGCCTGTACCGTTCCGCTATGAAAGAATCCGGAGATCTTGTAAATGTAGGCGGCGACCTTCAGACGATCATGGCTGGTCTCGCATGCGGCGAAGCAAACACCATCGGATGGGATATCTTAAGGAACCATGTTTCTGTATTTGCATCCTGCCCTGACTGGATGAGTGCCAAGGCAACAAGAATCTATGCTAACCCGCTCGGCAATGACCCGCACATCGTTTCCGGTGAATCCGGATCTGTTCCGCTTGGTCTGTGCTTCACTGCTCTTCACGACGAAGATGCAAAAGATCTTAAAGAAGCCCTGAAACTGGATGAGAACTCCAACGTTCTTGTAATCTCCACAGAGGGTGACACTGATCCGGTTCGTTACCGCGAGATCGTATGGGATGGCCTGTACGGAACAAACGAGTCTTTAAGCAAATGATGATACCATGGTCAAAAATTTCAAATGATGTTCGTGCTTGCACGATAAAGCATTTGAATTTGGAACCCGCCAAACATGAGGAAGCAGCGATTTACATAGTAAATCAGCGGATTCCGAATGTTTGAAGGATTGTGGGGGCAGTTTACTGCGGAATAATCCGTAAGTATCATCAAATAATTAAGAACTTTAAAACAATTTCTATATACACATGGGAGGAATTTTAAAATGGATTACGGCAAAATCAAAGAAGCTGCTCAGAATTATCAGGAGGATATGACCAAATTCTTAAGGGCGATCGTTAAGAATCCTGGAGAAAGCTGCGACGAAAGAAAACATATCGAGACAATCGAAGCTGAAATGAAAAAACTGAACTTCGACGAAGTTACGATCGACCCACAGGGTAACGTGATCGGTTACATGGGAACCGGCGACAAGATCATCGCTTTTGATGCTCATATCGACACTGTTGGTATCGGTAACATTGAAAACTGGAACTTTGATCCATACGAAGGATACGAAACAGAAGAAGAAATCGGTGGACGTGGCGTATCTGACCAGTGCGGCGGTCTCGTATCTGCTGTATACGGTGCAAAGATCATGAAAGACATGGATCTGATTCCGGAAGGATGCAAGATCATGGTAGTCGGAACTGTTCAGGAAGAAGACTGTGACGGTCTCTGCTGGCAGTACATCATCAACGAAGACAAGATCCGTCCGGAATTCGTAGTTTCCACAGAGCCGACAGACGGTGGTATCTACAGAGGACAGCGTGGACGTATGGAGATCCGTATCGATGTGAAAGGGGTTTCCTGCCATGGTTCTGCTCCGGAACGTGGTGACAACGCTATCTACAAAATGGCTGACATCCTTCAGGATGTACGTTCCCTCAACGAGAACGATGACGCTGATGAGACAGAAATCAAAGGTCTTGTTAAAATGCTCAACCCGAAATTCAACCCTGACTGGGAAGAGGCTCGTTTCCTTGGACGCGGTACTGTAACTGTATCCCAGATCTTCTACACCTCTCCTAGCCGTTGTGCAGTAGCTGACTCCTGTGCAGTATCTCTTGACCGTCGTATGACATTCGGAGAAACATGGGAAAGCTGCCTGGATGAGATCCGTGCTCTTCCGAGCGTTAAGAAATATGGCGATGATGTAGTTGTTTCTATGTACAACTACGACAGACCGTCTTATACAGGATGCAAATATGAGATCGAGTGCTACTTCCCGACATGGGCTATTCCGAAGGATCATAAGGTAACTAAGGCTCTTGAGGATGCTTATAAGAACCTTTATGGGGAAACTCGTCTTGGAAACGCAGAAACAGAGGAAATGAGAAAAGCTCGTCCGCTTACTGATAAATGGACATTCTCTACAAATGGTGTTTCTATTATGGGACGTAATGGAATTCCTTGTATTGGATTTGGACCTGGTGCTGAGGCTCAGGCACATGCTCCGAATGAGAAAACTTGGAAGGTCGATCTCGTGAGATGCGCAGCTGTTTATGCAGCTTTACCTACTTCTTATTGCAAATAAAAAACCGCAAAGGGAGCAGCGCCCTGCTCCCTCTGCACACCCTTCGGGCTTTTTGTTAAGTAGTTCTTCTTGTTTCAGATATGAAGTTGGCTGACTTTACTTTGATTAGAAGAACGGAAATTGATGTTGTGGGGATATGCATTGATTTCTTTATTGGATTTTTTGAGGAAGGTTTTGTTGGTTGTATTTGGGGACAGGAATCGTAGTGTGGCTGCTGCGATTCCGCTAAAATAAAAAATATTTTTAAAGGAGAATTTTCGAATGAAAACTTTACAGAATTATATTGATAAACTTAACAGCTTAAACTTTAAGGAAATGTACAATAATGACTTTTTCTGGACATGGGATAAGACTGATGAGGAACTTGAGGCTGTATTTACTGTAGCTGATGCTCTTCGTTTTATGAGAGAGAACAACATCTCTACTAAGGTATTTGAGAGTGGTCTTGGTATTTCTATTTTCCGTGATAACTCTACCCGTACTCGTTTCTCTTTCGCTTCTGCCTGCAACCTGCTTGGTCTTGAGGTTCAGGATCTGGATGAGAAGAAATCTCAGATCGCTCATGGTGAGACTGTTCGTGAGACAGCTAACATGGTATCCTTTATGGCTGATGTAATCGGTATCCGTGATGATATGTACATCGGTAAAGGTCATGCTTATCAGAAAGAGTTCATGGACGCTGTTACAGAAGGAAACAAAGATGGTATCCTTGAGCAGAGACCTACTCTTGTAAACCTGCAGTGTGATGTTGACCATCCGACACAGTGTATGGCTGATATGCTCCACATCATCCATGAGTTCGGCGGTGTTGAGAACCTGAAAGGCAAAAAACTTGCTATGACATGGGCTTACTCTCCTTCTTATGGCAAACCACTCTCCGTTCCGCAGGGTGTTATCGGTCTGATGACTCGTTTCGGTATGGACGTTGTTCTGGCTCATCCGGAAGGATATGATGTAATGCCGGAAGTTGAAGAGATCGCTAAGAAGAACGCTGAAGCTACAGGCGGATCCTTCACAAAGACAAACGATATGGCAGAAGCATTCAAGGATGCTGATATCGTATATCCGAAGAGCTGGGCTCCATTCGCAGCTATGGAAAAACGTACAAATCTGTACGCAGAAGGTGACTTCGACGGAATCGACAAACTGGAAAAAGAACTTCTTGCTCAGAACGCAGAGCACAAAGACTGGGCTTGCACAGAAGAGCTTATGAAGACAACAAAAGACGGAAAAGCTCTGTATCTGCACTGCCTGCCGGCTGACATCACTGGTGTAAGCTGTGAGACAGGTGAGGTTGATGCATCTGTATTCGATCGTTACAGAATCCCGCTTTACAAAGAAGCAAGCTTCAAACCATATGTGATCGCAGCTATGATCATGCTCTCCAAATTCGAAAAACCACAGGATATCCTGAAGAAACTGGAAGTAAAAGCTGCTCCGAGAATTTTCGAATAAAATACAGGTTGTTTACAACGCCAGGCTATAAATATGAGAATCTTCTTTCTCATATAAGATAAACAGATTAAGGGCCCTGCGGATATGTTCTGCAAGGCTCTTTCTGTTTTCCAATATATTAGAATATTTCTTCTTTTTTCTTGTATTGTTTGTTAATTTATGTATTTCAGGAGGTTTTTTCAATGTATAAAAGAAAAAGAATCGTTATCGCTCTTGGTGGAAACGCACTGGGTAACACTCTGCCGGAGCAGATGCAGGCTGTAAAGACTACCGCAAAAGCTCTGTGTGACCTGATCGAAGAAGGACATCAGGTAGTCGTTGTTCATGGAAACGGACCACAGGTAGGCATGATCAACAATGCTATGGCTGCTCTTTCCAGAGAAGACGAAAATCAGCCAAACACTCCTCTCTCCGTCTGTGTTGCGATGAGCCAGGCATATATCGGATATGACCTGCAGAATGCACTTCGCGAAGAACTTCGCAAACGTGGATTTATGCGTACACCGGTTGTTACTGTCGTTACACAGGTCCGTGTAGATGAGAATGACCCTGCATTCCAGAATCCAAGCAAGCCGATCGGTCACTTCATGACCAAAGAACAGGCTGAACATGCAGAGAAAGCATATGGCTATGTCATGAAAGAAGACGCAGGACGCGGATACCGCCGTGTTGTTGCTTCCCCGAAGCCGGTTGAGATTGTTGAACAGGATGCGATCAACAGCCTTGTTGACGCAAATAAGATCGTGATCTGCTGCGGTGGCGGTGGAATCCCGGTTACTCTTCAGGGAGATCACCTCAAAGGTGCTTCTGCCGTTATCGATAAAGACTTTGCAAGCTGCCTGCTCGCAAAAGAGCTCGATGCAGACATGCTGATCATCCTCACCGCTGTCGAAAAAGTCGCCGTAAACTTCGGCAAAGAAGACGAAAAATGGCTGGATGAAATGTCTGTCGAAGAAGCCCAGAAATATGTAGAAGAAGGTCAGTTCGCACCTGGCTCCATGCTTCCGAAAGTACAGGCTGCTATGGACTTTGCAGCTTCAGGGGAAGGACGTACTGCCATGATCACCCTTCTCGAAAAAGCCAAAGACGGTATCCAGGGCAAGACCGGTACCAAGATCCACATCTGATCTGTTTCTGATCCGTTTTGGATCGATCCAAATAATTTGCTATATTTACCTCAATCCATCTACACATAAACGAAAGCCGCAAAAGCTTCCCCTCCGGAACATGCTTCTGCGGCTTTTTGTTTATCTGATTTTTATTTCAGTTTTGTTTCTGTTTTAGTTCAGGCAGGATTGTCAGCAGCATCGTGAAAAAGCAGGCACTTCCACCGACAAGATTGGATATCGGTTCTGCCCAGAAAACACCGTCCACCCCAAGTCCTCCGATACGTGGAAGAAGCACAGTCAGCGGCACAACAATGATGACTTTGCGGAAGATCGAGAAAAATGTCGCTCTCTTCGCCTTGCCAAGTGCCACAAATACACACTGCCCGGTAAACTGCAGGGCCATAAAGCAAAATCCAAAGAAATAGATATGTAATGCCGGGACACCCTTTTCCAGAAGTGCCGGTTCGCTGTTAAAGATCCGGATAAAAAATTCCGGTGCGATCTTGATGATCCCCCATACAAACAGAGCATAGGAAAAGCAGACAACGGTCACAAATTTGATCGCTTTTTTTACTTTGTCGTAGGCCTTTTCGCCATAATTGAAGCTCATGACCGGGGACGCACCGTTTGTCAGTCCATGTACCATCATCGTCGCGATATCACGGACGGAATTGAGGACCGTCATGACTCCTACATAGATGTCGCCGCCGTAGATCTGTAACGTTGCGTTGCAGAAGATCTGCACCAGTCCGTTTGTAAACTGCATCATAAAACCTGAAACGCCAAGTGCCATGATCGCTCTTACTCTCTTCCACTCTATCTGCATCGCTTCTTTCCTGATGCGAAGTGTGACTTTTTTGCCTGTGAGGAATTTCAGCACCCAGACTGCGGAACAGAACTGTGACAGGATCGTTGCAAGTGCTGCACCGCGCACGCCCATATGGAATACGAAGATAAAGATCGGATCTAGAACGATGTTTAAGGTTGCACCGATCAGGATCGTCAGCATTCCCATATTTCCGAAGCCCTGGCAGTTGATAAACGGATTCAGCCCCAGCGAGATCATCACAAACGGTGTTCCGATCAGATAGATCTGGATATACGCTCCTGCATAGACATAAGTCGTGTCACTCGCGCCGAACGCATACAGGATCGGCTTATAAAAAAGATATCCAACTGCCATCAGAACTACACTTGTCATCAGAAGCATGGAGAATGTATTTCCCAGCAGTTTCTCTGCTTCTTCCTCATTTCCCCGTCCAAGCTCCATCGCACAGAGCGGACTGCCGCCATTTCCATATAGATAAGTGAATGCCATGATCATCGTAATGATCGGAAAACAGATCCCGACTCCCGTCAGCGCGATCCTTCCTGTCTCCGGAATCCTGCCGATATACATTCTGTCTACCACATTATACAAAAGATTCAGAAGCTGCGCCAATGTCATAGGAATCGACAGCTCCAGGATATTCCGATATACATTTCCCTTCGAAAAATCTGTCTGATGTGTCTTCACACCAAATCCCCCTCCTTTAAGTCAGATATTTCGCCCACCATATTTTTCTTTCCTGCAGCCAGAATACCGCAGCTATAATACAAACCATGATCACACTGCAGATCCCGAACAGGAAAAGACTAAAATTAATTTCAAAAATTCTTGAAATCGCAACTTTCGCAAGCAGGATATCTGCCTGCGCGCAGTATATGATGGTGCTGATATTACGCAATTTTTTTGCATTTCTGATTTTCACAGAACTTCGCATTCCCAGGATAAAAACAGAAACGCTCAACGGAATCAATGAAAAAGCCTCATCTGAACCGCCATAAATGGCAAAGTGTTTTGCAAAGTTTATTTCAACAATATACGTAAGGAAACTCATCACAGCAATGGATGAATACTTCCATTTTGGAGCTTTATAAATAAGATCCTGATTCTCTGCCAGAAACAGGCCAATTGCAAAATAAAATAATCCTCCAAAGATATTTAAGGGAAACTGCCAGAAAGAGAAAATATGTCTGATCTGATCAGGGAGAATTCCTTTATACACCGAAGTAAAGATACAAATGATCTGAAAAAGGAACGCAATGAGGCAGATCTGCTTCGTATTCATTTTTTTCTTAAGTACAAAGAGCAACCATGCACAAAATATACTGCTGAGAAGATACCAGGATCCTGTAAATGTAGATGACAGCACTGAATTTTTTGCGATCATGAGGAAGTCATACATTGTATGAGGCGGTCTCTTCAAAAAGCGGACGCAGATAAAATTAGGAAGGTTGAATATAAACCAGAACAGATACAGCATTCCGATCCGGTATATATATTTTTTGATATTCGCATATTCCACACTGCCATTGTTCGCCGAAAACAAAAAATACGCAGATGCAATAAAAAATACTGGCACAGCCCACCTGCCCAGCAGTTCCCATGCAGACTGAACTTCTCCAAAACTCTCGAAAACTGCCATATGTATCGTAAAGATCATGATACTTCCAATAAATTTCAATAAATCAATTCCCTGTTTTTCTTTACTCATCTCCTGTTTGTTCCCTTCATTTTCTTCTGTTGTGCAGAAGTTTTAACTGTCCTTATTATAGCACTTTGTGTTTTTTCATTCCAGTCGTTTTCTTTTTGCAAAATCAACACAAATACAATATTTTTCTTTTTATTATTGTCATAAACCCACATTTAATCCGCGATAAAATCCACAAAAAACGTATTTTAGCTTGTTTTTTGCGGGAAAAGCAGGTATAATTACAGTATATGAACCGAAATAAAATATTCCTGTAGAATGGATGGAGGTATTATGGCTGAGAATTATAATGGCATGGCAGTGGGGATCTTTGAACTTGACAGTTTTGCTGCCTGCTTCGTAGCACTGGACGCTGCTTCCAAAGCAGCAAATATAAGGATCCAGAACATCGAGCGTAATCGTCTTGGTGCAGGTGCCTGCGTGAAAATGCGTGGTTCTGTCTCCGACGTAAACGCCGCAATGGACGTTGCACTCCGCACCGCAGAACCAATTGCGAAGGTTGTTTCCCACACGGTGATCGCATCCCCGGCTCACGACACAGAACCGGCAATGTACATGACCGCAAATAAGTAATATAATCGTTAAATACTATAATGAAATGAGGATTCTGTTATGAGATATGGAGCATTTGGATTAGTGGAAGTTGTCGGAAGCAGCAATGCAGTGATCGTGATCGACCAGATGCTGAAGACCGCCGATGTATCCTTCCTTACCTGGAACGGTAAATGCGGCGGACACGAAACTGTTTTTATGACCGGCGATGTATCCGCAGTCACCGCTGCCGTCCAGGCAGTCAAAGAAAACCCGCCATGCGAGATCGTTTTCGCAGCCGTAATCTCCAATCCATCCGAAGAGACGATCCGTCTCGCGGAGGAAGATGCTGAGAAACACGGCTTTCTGAAGAAACCGGCTAAGAAAGCTGGAGCTAAGAAATAAAGGCCTGATGATTATAGTTTCAGGGAATAAGTGAATAAGTGGAGGAGGCACCGATGGTGCCTCCTCAATTCGTTTTAACGCCATTAATGTCATTCTCTATTTTATTTGCATACTCCTGTTCCAGTTCTTCTGCCAGATACATATCACTCATACAATGCATGTCCGACACACCATCACGAATCAGCTGATAGACCTCTGAATGATAAAAAAAATTCAATGCCTCATCCAGTGAAAGTCCTTGTAATTTTGCAAAACATTCAACAACACGACTATATTTTTTCTGAAGTAAAATTGGATTAGCTGTCATATACGCTCACTCCCCCCAAAATACAACAGCGACAGCGCCTTCTCTGTACGGAAACAAATTTGTAGATTCGGCTTTTCATAGCGCAGACGATTAATTGCTTCTGTGTAACTATTCAGAACTAGCTTTACTCAAAGATGAAATCAGGGTGACCTGTGATCGCATTTTTGATAGCTTCGTAAGC